>NZ_DATGNR010000011.1:0-16427 GCF_035306605.1 Xanthomarina sp.
GGGTTTTTAAATATCTTGATTTTATTCAATACATTTTCAGCTCGCTTGAATGCCAGAATGAAAATGATGATGATGGAATTGAATAAAAGTCATGTTTCTTTTTTGTGAAAGCAAAGGTTGCAAATAAAAATTATTAAATCCAAATAAATTTATTTTTTTTATTGATTCCCTAGTATTAAAGGCATTCCAGAGTCTCCAGAACCAATAACAATTACTTTAGTATTAGGAGATTCAGATAATTTAACTGTTGCGTCTATACCTTTATCTTGTAAAATTTTGTCTGTAAGCGAAGCACTTAAAATTCTGTTTGATTCAGCTTTACCTTCAGCTTCAATAATTACTTTTTGCGCTTCTTTAGCAGCTGTAACAAGTCTAAATTCGTATTCTAACGATTCTTGCTCTTGTTTTAACTTGCGTTCAATAGCTTCCTTAATAGTTGATGGTAAGGTAACATCACGAACTAAAACTTCGTTTAACTGTATGTATTGATCTTCAACAATCTTTTTTGTTTCTTCAAATATTTCCTGTTGAATGGCGTCACGTTTGCTAGAATATAGTTGTTCTGGTGTATATCGTCCTACTACGCTTCTTGCTGCTGAACGAATGGCTGGTAGCAATACACGCTCTTTGTACATTTCACTTTTTTCTTGATGTAATTTCCCTAATTGAGAAAAATCTGGTTGAAACCAAATAGATGCCTCTAGTTTGATATCTAATCCATTTGATGATAATACGCTCATTCTCTCTAAGATTTCTTGCTGACGAACTTCGTAAACAAAAACTTTGTTCCAAGGTGCCACAATGTGAAACCCTTCTCCTAAAGGAGGTTTGTCTGTAACCACACCGTTATCAAAAGTTTTATATAAAACTCCTGCTTCACCAGACCCAATGGTTACGGCCGATTTAACAATTAGAATAAGTAATACTACAGCTACAATAATAGCTGGTAATGCAATTTTAGGTAATTTTTCCATGTATATTTTTTAAATTAATCCGTTATATTTTCTAATAAACCACTCTGCAGTTAAACTTAAAATTATTAATGCAAGTAGAAATTTCCAATCTACCAAAGGTACAACATTTTTATGGCTCTTTTGGATGGGTTTGTATCTTTCGTCTTTAAGTAGCTCATTCATCAAACCATTATAATTACTAACAAAATAGCTATTTCCATTACTTTCATGTGCCAGCTGTTGGAGCTTTTTAAAATCTGCATTTAAAAATTGTTGCTCTATGTTAAAATCTAAAATTTTAAAACTACCAGATTTCGAAATATTTTCGTTCGAGGCACTCACTGTAAAATTGTATTCGGAAGCAGGTAAATTGCTTAGATCCACTTGATAGTAATTGTTTTTTAATATAAATGGAAAGGTTTTTGGTTCTTTAGAAAACTTGTCAGTTAGCTGAATAGAAAGTGATTCTTTTGTTTCAAATTCATAATTCTTATTGAAGAACTGTGCTTTTATAATAACTCCAGAATTCCCTTCATAAAAAGAATTATAGTCCAAATTAAGTCGAGTTTTTCTTTCCGTAGATGCTAAATACTGCACGAGTTTACCTATAAAGTTGTCAAAATTATTGAAGGATTTGTCATTTAAATAACTGTGTGCCCGCCATTGCCAAATATTTTCACCTAATAAAACGGCTTCTCTCCTCCCGTTATATTCTAATGTGGCTAGCAAACTGCCTTCCGTTGTATAGTTACCAACTTTTTTATATAAAACGGTATTAAATGGAATTTTAAATTGAGCTTCACCAAAACTTGATTTTAATGGAGGAAAGGATTCAAAATCTAGGTCTTCAATTATAAAATCTGAAAACCCTGTATTTAAATCGGCTTGATAATCTTCAGTCTGATTTGTTATTTCATGGGTGAAATTTAAGTCCATACTATTTAAAAACCTCCAATTCGTTTGAGTACCAGAGATCAAGAAATAATTAGCGTTCGATTTTTTTAAATACTCAAAAACCTTATTAAAGTTATTGTTTGGCTGATACAACATAACCAGCTGAAAATCATTAATCTGATTTAAATATTGATTTGGTTTTAATATTTTTAACTGACGCTGTTCATTTGCTTCAACACTCTTTTTAATTGCTCCCAAATCTGGATGGATGATGTCGGAAACAAGAGCTACACGAGTCTTTTGATCGATAACTTCTACAGCAAATTCCTTGTTGTTATTTACCTTGTTTTTTTCGTTTTCCAGAGGTTCTATAACAGCTGTGTATGTTTGTACTCCAACCTGATTTGCTGGTAGATAAAAGTTTAAAATTTGCGAATTACTATTTTTAGAAAAACTTAGGTTTTGGGAAAATACTGTTGACTGTCCACTAGTCACTTTAAAAACTGAATTTACAGCCTCGTCACCATGATAAACTAAAATGACTTCTATTGGAAACTTATTCTTTAAATAAGCGTATTTATTTACATTTAACTGTTGGATTTTTAAATCGGAATAAATGGTTGAATCTCCTAGAATAACTGAATAAATTGGTTGTTTGTATTTTGTTGCCGAATACATGTAATCACCCCCCATAGTTTGGTTCCCATCGGAAAGTAAAATAGTTGGAGAAACGGTTTGTTTATAAATTTGATTTAACTCGTCAAATACTTTGTCTAAATGGGTTTGATTTTCTGTAAAATTAAAAGAATCGGATAGTTTTACTTGATTTCCGAAAGTATAGGTTTGGACATTAAACTTTTTATTAATTTCTGTATTCGCTTTTAGCTCGTTTACAAAATTTAAAGCCAATTGCTCTTGTTTTAAATAGCTAATCGAACTAGAATTGTCTACAGCAAGTACCAAGTTTGGTTTTTCAATATAAACACTATCACTTTCAAACTTAGGATTTATAAGTAATAGTAATAAAGAGAAAACAGATATAAACCTTAAGCCGGTTAAGATTATATCTGTTTTCGCAAACTGTTTTACTTTATATTTATACTGAAAAAGCGCTATAAATAGCGCTATGATTCCAGATATAAAAATATATAAAATTGTTTCTGTCTGCATTTAAAAACTTAGGTAATTGCTTTTTGTTGAATGATTCAATATTAGGTTAACATTCCTCCGTCTACGTGGATTGTTTGACCTGTAATGTACGCGCTCATGTCACTAGCTAAAAACACACAAACATTAGCAATATCTTCTGGAGTTCCTCCTCTTTTTAAAGGAATAGCATCTCTCCAGCCTTTTACGGTAGCTTCATCTAATTTAGCTGTCATTTCAGTTTCTATAAAGCCAGGAGCAATAACATTACTTCTAATGTTTCTTGATCCTAATTCCAGAGCAACAGATTTAGAAAACCCGATAATACCTGCTTTAGAAGCTGCATAGTTAGTTTGTCCCGCATTTCCTTTTACACCAACCACAGAACTCATATTAATTATAGACCCACTGCGTTGTTTTAACATGGTACGTTGAACAGCTTTAGTCATATTAAAAACTGATTTCAAGTTTACTTCAATAACGGTATCAAAGTCTTCTTCTGTAATACGTAGTAATAAATTATCTTTAGTAATTCCGGCATTATTAACCAAAATATCAATGGTTCCGAATTCCTTAACTACGTTATCTACTAATTCTTGAGCTTCATTAAAATTAGCTGCATTACTTTTATAACCTTTCGCTTTAACTCCTAAGGTATTTAGTTCGTTTTCAAGTTCGTTAGCAGCTTCTACAGAAGAACTGTAGGTAAAAGCTACGTTGGCACCCTGTTGAGCAAAAACCTGTGCAATACCTCTACCTATTCCACGACTTGCTCCAGTAATTAGGGCTGTTTTTCCTTTTAATAATGTCATTTAAATATATATTTTATGATGTTGGTTTACTATATCAAAGATAAACTTTTTGTGTAAAGTAAATCCTATAAACATCGAAGATAAATAATAAAACACGTAATATACCCATCGAAGAAGGAGTTTTACAGGGATAAATTTCTTTAACTAGAACTCGTGTAATTTTTAGAAAAGTTGGTTTGCTTTATTCGTTTAATTATCAAGAACCTATAAATTTAGCAAAAAAAAAGGCTATCTAAATTTAGATAGCCTTTTTATGTATTTGAATTTGATTATTTTTTAGCTAATACTTCAGCTACTTTTTTACCAATTTCTGCAGGAGAATCTACAACGTGAATTCCACATTCTCTCATGATTTTCTTTTTAGCTTGTGCTGTGTCATCACTTCCACCTACAATAGCTCCAGCGTGTCCCATTGTACGACCTGCAGGTGCAGTTTCACCAGCAATAAAACCAATAACCGGTTTTTTAGATCCACTAGCTTTATACCAATTAGCAGCATCAGCCTCTAATTGTCCACCAATTTCACCAATCATTACTACTGCTTCAGTTTCAGGATCGTTAATCAATAATTCTACAGCTTCTTTAGTTGTTGTTCCAATAATTGGGTCTCCACCAATACCAATAGCTGTTGTGATTCCTAAACCTTGTTTTACAACTTGGTCAGCAGCCTCATAAGTTAAAGTACCTGATTTAGAAACAATACCTACAGTTCCTTTTTTGAATACGAAACCTGGCATGATACCTACCTTAGCTTCACCTGGAGTAATAATTCCTGGACAGTTAGGACCAATTAATCTACAATCTCTATTTTTAATGTAGTCTGCAGCTTTAATCATATCGCCAACAGGAATACCTTCTGTAATGGTAATAATAACCTTAATACCAGCATCAGCAGCTTCCATAATAGCATCTGCAGCAAAAGCTGGCGGTACAAAAATTATGGTTGTATCCGCTCCGGCTTGATCAACAGCTTCTTTAACTGTATTAAAAACTGGTCGGTCTAAATGTTTTTGTCCACCTTTTCCTGGAGTTACACCACCAACAACATTAGTTCCATACTCGATCATTTGACCTGCATGAAATGTTCCTTCGCTTCCTGTAAATCCTTGTACTATTATTTTCGAATCTTTATTAACTAAAACGCTCATTATTGTTTAATTTTTTATGTTTTTAAAACGTTGCAAAAGTAAGTTTTTAACTGCTATTTATGAAGTATTTTATACTTTAATTTCTGAAAAAGAATTCAATTGAATGGCTTTCTCATCCGCCAGCTGGCTTATTTGATATCCTTTGTATAGTTTCCCATCTTTTATTTGCCAAATAGTGATGTAATGTGCTAGTGCAATTTCTTCATCGTCGTTCTCTATGGTCTTCCCATAAGCTGTATATCTAGAGGTCACATGGTCTGCTTCTTCTAACAAGTGACTTATTTCGTATCTAATGGTTAAATAATTTTCTCTAATGTTTTTAAAAAAACATGAAATATCTTCAAATTTAGAAACTTTAAACCCTTTACTACTATTCCAATGTAATTCGCAGTCTTCATGATAAAATTGCTCTACGAATTCTTTATTGGCAATAATGTCGGTAGTATATAACTTTTTTAATATTTCTTTGGAGCTCATTTATTTATTATTTAACTGTTTTAATATTTCTGGAATTTTCTTTATGTAGGCCATTTCTTTAAACTTGTCACGAGCTTCCTCAGCAGGTGAGCCAAAATAGGTTTTATTATTTTCTGTTGAATGACCAAGACCGGACTGTGCATAAATTACTGTTCCTTTGGCAATAGTAATTCCACTTTTAACTCCAACCTGTCCCCAAAGAGTTACTTCATCTTCTACTACTACACAACCTGCAATTCCTGTTTGCGATGCAATTAGGCATTTTTTACCAATAATTGTATCATGACCCACTTGAATTTGATTGTCTAATTTAGATCCTTCACCAATAGTTGTGTCTCCTGTAACTCCTCTATCAATCGTACATAAGGCGCCTATATCAACGTAGTCCTTTATTATTACTCTTCCTCCAGATTTTAATTGGTCAAAACCTTCTGGTCTGTTTTTATAATAAAAAGCACTTGCTCCTAATATTGTACCTGCATGAATGTTAACATGGTTTCCTATTATTGTATCATCGTAAATGCTAACATTGGAATGTATTACACAGTTATCTCCAATAACCACATTATTACCTATAAAACAATTCGGTTGAATGATGGTGTTTTTTCCAATTTTAGCTGAAGGTGAAATAGCTACATTCGATGCTGCAAAAGGTTTGAAGTGTTGCGTCAGTTTATTGAAGTCTCTAAAAGGGTCGTCACTTATTAAAAGTGCTTTTCCGCTTGGACATGGTACTTCTTTATTAATTAAAACAATGGTTGCGGCCGATTCAAGAGCTTTATTGTAATATTTTGGATGATCGACAAAAACTATATCTCCAGGTTCTACTACGTGGATTTCGTTCATCCCTAAAACCGGAAAATTTTCATCACCAATAAATTGACAATCAATTATTTCTGAAATTTGTTTTAAAGTATGTGATTTAGGAAACTTCATATATTCAGGTTTAAGTCATAATATCCAATTTTCATTGCATACTAAACTAATAAATTGAGTTTTACTCTTTAACTCTTTCTTTATAAGTTCCCTTTTCTGTTTCAATTTTAATCTTGTCGCCTTCATTTATAAATAAAGGCACGTTTACTTCAGCGCCAGTTTCAACAGTTGCTGGTTTGGTAGCATTTGTTGCTGTATTTCCTTTTACTCCTGGTTCTGTATGAGTTACTTCTAAAATAACATTCGCAGGCATATCTACTGAAAGAGGCATGTTATCTTCTGAATTGATAAGTACCGTAACTACTTCTCCTTCTTTCAATAAGTCGGGTCTATCCAAAGCTGCTTCTAATAAACGAATTTGAGAATAATCCTCTGTATTCATAAAGTGGTAAAACTCACCATCGTTATATAAAAACTGAAACTTGTGTGTTTCTACTCGTACATCGTCCAATTTATGACCTGCAGAAAAGGTGTTTTCTAAAACTTTTCCACTAGTAACGCTTTTCATTTTAGTTCTAACAAATGCTGGACCTTTTCCTGGTTTTACGTGTAAAAACTCAATTATTTTATAAATATCATTATTGTATCTAATGCACAATCCGTTTCTTATATCGCTTGTTGTTGCCATTGTTTTATTTGCTTATCTGTTATTAGGTTGAGTATTGTATTTTTCAGTGCTGAAAGCTAATAATTTAATTTGACTTAAAGTATCCTTTCATAATACCGCGGTGTGAATTTCTGATAAACTGGAGTATTTCATCTCTTTCTGGAGTAGCTTCCATTTCAGCTTCAATAATTTCAGCAGCTTGGGTATTGTTGTAGTTTTTTTGATAAAGGATTCTGTATATATCCTGAATTTCTCTAATTTTTTCTGTAGTAAAGCCACGTCTTCTTAATCCTACGGAATTTATCCCTACATAAGATAAAGGTTCGCGGGCAGCTTTTACAAATGGAGGAACATCTTTTCTTACTAAAGATCCACCTGTTACAAACGCATGGTTTCCTATAGAACAAAACTGATGAACTGCGGTCATTCCTGCTAATATCACATAATCACCTACCAAAATATGACCAGCTAGCGTACTATTATTAGAAAATATACAGTTGTTTCCAACGATGCAATCATGAGCAATGTGGCAATAGGCCATAATTAGACAATTATCACCTATAACGGTTTTCATTTTATCTGTAGTGCCTCTATTTATTGTAACACATTCTCTTATGGTAACATTATCTCCAATAATGGTTAGGGTATCCTCGTCGTTATATTTTAAATCTTGTGGTACGGCAGAAATTACAGCTCCAGGAAAAATATTGCAATTTTTCCCAATTCTAGCTCCTTCCATAATAGTTACATTACTTCCTATCCATGTACCTTCCCCTATAACCACATTATTATGTATGGTGGTAAATGGGTCAATTACTACATTCTTAGCTATTTTGGCTCCTGGATGTACGTAAGCGAGTGGTTGATTCATTTTTATATTAAGTTTAATTACTTACTTTAATTTTTAACTTTAGCTATTTGAGCCATTAATTCTGCTTCCGCACATAATTTTCCATTAGCATACGCATAGCCTTGCATGTGACAAATACCACGTCGTATTGGTGAAATTAAATCACATTTAAATATCAGCGTATCTCCAGGAACTACTTTTTGTTTAAATTTTACTTTATCTATTTTCATGAAGAATGTTAGATAGTTTTCTGGGTCTGGGACTGTGCTTAAAACTAGAATACCTCCAGTTTGAGCCATGGCTTCAACTATTAGTACTCCAGGCATTACCGGAGCACCAGGAAAATGGCCTGCGAAAAAAGGCTCATTCATGGTTACGTTTTTCATTCCAATAACTCCAGAGTTAGTAAGTTCGAATATTTTGTCAATCAATAAAAATGGTTGTCTGTGTGGCAGCATTTCCATAATTTGATTGACATCCATTAATGGTTCTTGATTTAAATCAATTTTCGGAACGTTATTACGTCTTTCATTTTTAATGAGTTTCGACATTTTCTTTGCAAACTGCGTGTTTACAAAATGTCCAGGCTTGTTAGCTATAACTTTACCTCTTAATCTGATGCCAATAAGCGCTAAATCTCCTATGACATCTAATAGTTTATGTCTAGCCGCTTCGTTTGGATGATGAAGAGTTAAGTTATCTAAAATCCCATTTGGTTTTACAGAAATGTCTTCCTTATTAAAAGCTACTTTAAGTTTTTCAATGGTTTTAGGTGAAATTTCTTTGTCCACATAAACTATGGCATTATTTAAATCTCCACCTTTTATAAGTCCATGCTCTAATAAAGCTTCTAGTTCGTGTAAAAAACTAAAGGTTCTGGAGTCGGCTATTTCTTCTTTAAAGTCTGAAACATGTTTTAAAGTTGCATTTTGCGTCCCTAAAACTTTTGTACCAAAATCTACCATAGTGGTAACTTGATACTCGTTTGAAGGCATAATTAATATTTCACTTCCAGTTTCTTCATCTGTATAGGAAATAACATCGCTTACTACATATTCTTCTCTAAAACCGTCCTGCTCTACGATTCCTGCTTTCTCCAAAGCTTCTACAAAATATTTAGAAGATCCGTCCATGATTGGAGGTTCTGAAGCATTTAGCTCAATAATTACATTGTCTAGATCCAGACCAACCAAAGCAGCTAAAACATGCTCTGAGGTTTGAATGATTACCCCATTTTTTTCTAAACAAGTACCACGCTGTGTATTAGATACATAATTGGCATCAGCCTCAATTAAAGGTGTTCCTTCTAAATCAATACGTTTAAAAGAAAATCCTGAATTAACAGGACCAGGTTTAAAAGTTAAAGTAACATCCTTTCCTGTATGTAAACCAACACCAACTAAAGAAACTGCATCTTTAATGGTTTTTTGCTTGACTTCAGTGTTAATTATTGCCATCTACTTTTTTTTCTAAATCGGTTAAACTTTTTACAATTTTAGGTAAATTCTTAAAATGAACATAAGACTTATTCCAGTCGTTATAATTAAACGATGGAGAGCCTTGTAAAATTTCATTGTCCTTAATATTCTTCCCTATACCAGACTGAGCCTGGATTTTTACATTATTTCCTATACTTAAATGTCCTGCAAATCCAACCTGTCCTCCTATTATGCAATTTTTGCCAATTTTAGTGGAACCAGCTATACCTGTTTGAGCAGCAATAACAGTATTTACTCCTATTTCAACATTATGTGCAATTTGAATTTGATTATCCAGCTTCACTCCTTTTCTAATAATTGTAGAGCCTAAGGTAGCTCTATCTATAGTAGTTCCGGCACCAATATCTACAAAGTCTTCTATAATCACATTACCGGTTTGAGGTACTTTACTGTATTCACCTTTTTCATTTGGAACAAATCCAAAACCATCTGCTCCTAAAATTACCCCAGAATTCAATACGCAATTAGCGCCTATAATTGTTTCGGAATAAATTTTAACTCCGGAAAAAATAATAGTATTATCACCAATAACTACATTATCTCCTATATAGGTATTTGGAAATATCTTTACATTTTCTCCTATTTTAACTTTTTCACCTATATATGAAAAAGCCCCTATATAGATATTAGAGCCGTAAGTGGCTGTTTCAGAAATAAACGAAGGATCTTCAATTCCCTGTTTATTTAATTTGACCATATTATAGTATTCCAAAAGTTTAGAAAACGACTTATAGGCATCATCTACTTTTATAAGAGTTGTTTCTAATTCGTTTTCTGGCTCAAAAGATTTATTAACTATGGTAATAGATGCTTTTGTAGAATATATATATGATTGGTATTTAGGATTTGCAAGAAAGGTTAAAGAACCTTCTGTTCCTTCTTCTATCTTGGAAAGTTTAGAAACTTCAACATCGGGATTACCCACAATGTCGCCTTCTAATATTCCTGCTATTTGTTGTGCTGTAAATTTCATTCCGACAAAAATAGGAAAAAAGTGCTAAAGTTTTTCTTTAGGGTAACAGATATAATATTTTCTAACTGTTTTCGAGAGTGCTTTTAAGTTTAATTGGTCTGTAGCCTTAATTATATCCTGAACTTTCCCGTTTTTATACAGAATATTTATTTGTTGGTTTTTTGTTTGATATGCTTGATTAGACACCTCTCCTGTAAACACAAAATAACTTGCCTCCTTTTCCGTAATACTATATTTATCCTTTAATTTTAAAATATGACTTTTAAGTTTCTGGGGTTTTATTTCCTTATTTTTCAATTTTACTTTTAGTAAATCTCTATTGAGAAGCATTTCACATAAATTTCTTAAAACAAAATCTTCATGATATTGCCATTCTTTCATAGCCGCAACAATATCATAATCGTCCAGCTTTGCAAATGTATTTAAGGTTTCTGTGTCGAAATTCTTTAAATTAATTTCTTTTGTTAAAAAATATTGGAGTGCTTTACTTGCTTGCAAAACTTCGCCTTGACTGGATAACTCCTTAGCACGTTTTAGAACTCGTATTAACAGCTGTTCCGCAGCCACGCCTGTTTTGTGTAAATAAACTTGCCAATACATGAGTCTTCTGGCCATCAAAAACTTTTCTACACTGTAAATACCTTTCTCTTCAACCACCAATTTATTATCAACCACATTAAGCATGGCAATTAAGCGTTGACTGTTAATATTTCCTTCGGCAACTCCAGTATAAAAACTATCTCGTTTTAAATAATCTGCTCGATCCATATCTAATTGGCCAGAAATAAGCTGGCATAAGAAATCTCTTGGGTACTCGCCTTTAAATATTTGGATAGCTAGCGTTAAACTTAAGTTAAACTCCTTATTTAGCTGCTCCATAAAAAGCAAGGATATTTGTTCATGAGAAACACCACTAACAATGCTATGCTCCATGGCATGCGAAAATGGTCCGTGTCCAATATCGTGCAATAAAATAGCAATATATAGTGCTTGTTCTTCTTCTTCAGAAACACTAACTCCTTTGAAACGCAAGACATTAACCGCTTTTTGCATTAAATGCATACAACCAAGTGCATGATGAAACCTAGTATGATGAGCCCCAGGGTAAACCATGTACGACATGCCCATTTGTGAAATTCTTCGAAGTCGTTGAAAGTATTTATGTTCAATTAAATCGAAAATTAACGAATTAGGTATCGTAATAAAACCGTAAATTGGGTCGTTAAATATTTTGAGTTTGTTTTGCACAATCAAGCTTAATCTTTTACGTTAATATTGAAACAAATATACATGAACCATATAAATATTCTTTGGGTTGACGATGAAATTGATTTATTAAAACCCCATATACTTTTTTTAGAAAAGAAAAATTATTCAGTAACTACCTGTCAAAGCGGAATGGAAGCTTTGGAAATTTTGGAGGAGAAAAATTTTGACATTGTATTTCTAGACGAAAACATGCCTGGATTAACAGGTCTTGAAACTTTAAATGAAATTAAAGAAAAACGAGATACACTACCCGTAGTCATGATTACCAAGAGTGAAGAGGAATACATCATGGAAGAAGCTATAGGAAATAAAATAGCTGACTATTTAATAAAACCGGTTAATCCAAATCAGATTTTATTGAGTTTGAAGAAAAATTTAGACCATTCTAGATTAGTTTCAGAAAAAACCACTTCAAATTACCAACAAGAGTTTCGAAAAATTGCTATGGATTTAAGTATGGTAAACTCCTACGAAGAATGGGTTAATTTATATCAAAAGCTTATTTATTGGGAAATTCAATTGGAAAACATAGAAGATCCTGGAATGTTTGAAATCCTAGAATCTCAAAAAAACGAGGCAAACACGCAATTCGGAAAATTTATTGATAAAAACTATCCTAAATGGTTCGAGCCACATACCGAAGCACCCACATTATCTCATACTTTATTTAAAAGCAAAGTTATTCCTGAAATCAGTAAAGAACAGCCTACCCTTTTGGTAGTTATAGATAATTTAAGGTACGACCAATGGAAGGCTTTTGAACCAACAGTAAACAACTATTATAAAAAAGTATCGGAGTCTCCGTATTATAGTATTTTGCCTTCTGCCACTCAATATGCAAGAAATGCCATTTTCTCTGGGTTAATGCCTGTAGACATGGAAAAACTGCATCCAAACCTTTGGAAAAACGATACAGATGAAGGAGGTAAAAATCTTTACGAAAAAGAATTTCTTGAAGCTCAACTAAAGCGTTTAGGTCTATCCCATCTAAAAATGGAATATCATAAAATTACCAATTTAAAGACTGGTAAAAAATTGGTTGAAAATTTTAAGACACAAAAAGAAAACGACTTAACCGTTGTGGTTTACAATTTTGTGGATATGCTATCTCATTCTAAAACGGAAATGGAAGTTGTAAAAGAATTAGCTTCTAATGACAAAGCTTATCGTTCTTTAACACAAAGTTGGTTTAAAAACTCACCTTTATTGGAAATGATTCAGCAAGCCCAACAATTAGGTTTTAAATTGATATTAACTACAGATCATGGAACCATTAATGTTAAAAATCCATCGAAAGTTATTGGTGACAAAGACACTAGTTTAAATTTAAGATATAAAACCGGTAGAAGTTTAACCTATGAAGATAAGGACGTTCTAGTTGCTAAAGATCCGAAAACCATTCATTTACCTTCTTTAAACATGAGCAGTTCGTTTATTTTTGCTAAAAGCGACTTGTTTTTTGCTTATCCAAATAACTTTAACCATTATGTAAGTTATTATAGAAATACTTATCAGCATGGAGGTGTGTCTTTAGAAGAAATGATTATTCCATTTGTTGTCCTTAATCCTAAATAAAGCCGTGTAATGCACAAAAATCGGACGAACAAGCAATTAATTGCTTAATTAAATTTATTATATTTATTTTTGCGTTAAAATTTGAACAGCCTTGAATATCAATTATAGTTTAAATGATCTCGATCAGGTTGTCGAGGAGCTTATAAAAAATTTGAAAGGGAAAACCATCTTATTATATGGAGAGATGGGCACTGGTAAAACCACCCTTGTAAAATCTTTAGTTAAAGCCTTGGGAAGTTGTGATGAAGTTAGTAGTCCTACTTATTCCATAGTCAATGAATATGAATTGGCCAACGATAAAATTTATCACTTTGATTTATACCGAATAAAGGATATTGATGAAGCTTATAATTTTGGTTTCGAAGACTATTTAGATTCTAAGCATTGGTTGATTATTGAATGGCCAGAATTAATTGAGGAATTAATAACAGAGGACGTTAATAAAGTCCTTATAGAATTAAACGATAATAATACTAGAAATTTGATTTTAAAATAAATTAAAATTGAGCAAGTAAACTGTTAAATAGCAATTAAATTATATTGTATAGTTTAAAAATTACGGGAAAACCTTAATTGAAAATTAAAAAAAAGTGCTTTTTAACATAACTTTAACATTCTGAGTTAAAAACGAGATACGTTCTTAGTTACATTTGAGGAATTAATTAATTAAATCCCTTAAATTATGAAAACTAAAAAGTATGTAATTGCAATTGCAATTTTCTGTGGAATGTTGTTTACAGCTCAAGCAACAAATTTTTTCCAAGTTAACGATGAAGCCCCACAAATTGAAAAAAACAGAATTAAAGTACCAAGACACGTTTAATAAAAAGGAGTTACTATATGGTAGTATCATTGCTACTTTTATAGCTATATCTCCGTTTCTTTTTAATTTGTATCAAAGTGTTCCAGACATCAAAGTATGGAACACTTTGTTATTTACATACGATAGTAACTATTTTGAAAGTGTTTACGTAGTTGCCTGGACCTTAGCCGGCAAACTTATTCCTTTAATGTTAATGTTTATTTGGTTTTTTACTTGTAAACATTGGTGGTATCATACCATTCTTGTTCCTATTGCCATGTTTATTTATCAAGCAATACAGACCATTAACAGCGATCTTTCATGGGTAGATAAAAATTTAATACTATATATGTTACCTATTATGGCCATTGTTATACCTTCTATATATTTAATACGAGCCAAAATGTTTCATAGAATAAATACCACCAATAAATCTATGGAAGAATTAGAAGCTGAATTTATGTTAAGGCCGAAAGGTTTTTGGGAAAAATTAAAGCAGTATTTTTAAAATAGCTATAAAACATTCAAAAATTTATTCGTAATTTGAGTTCTAATATAATATGGAACTTATGTCTAAAGCTTTATCTCCATTTACCAAGCAACAATTACTTCCTCAAGAAGAAAAACTAGAAATATTTAGTCGTAAGGGCAATCTGTTTATTGGTATACCTAAAGAAACGGCATATCAGGAAAAACGTGTTTGTTTAACACCAGATGCCGTTTCAGCCTTAGTCAGTAATGGTCATCGCGTATTATTGGAATCTGGAGCGGGAATTGGAGCTCATTTTACAGATAAGGAATACAGTGAAGCAGGTGCAGAAATAACTAAAGACACCGCAAAGGTATATGCCTGTCCAATGATATTGAAAGTAGAACCTCCTACTTTAGAGCAAATAAAGCTTATTAATCCACAAACCATATTAATTTCTGCAGTTCAGTTAAAAACCCAAACCAAAAAATATTTTGAAGCCTTAGCAGCTAAACGCATTACCGCCTTAGCTTTCGAATTTATTCGAGATGAAACGGGAGCATATCCAGCTGTACGCTCGTTAAGTGAAATTGCAGGAACAGCTGCCGTGTTAATTGCCTCTGAATTACTAAGTAATGTTAACAATGGAAATGGTTTGATGTTTGGTAATGTATGCGGGGTCCCTCCCATTGAGGTAGTTATTTTAGGAGCAGGAACGGTAGGTGAATTTGCTGCTAGAAGCGCTATTGGACTTGGCGCTAATGTAAAAATATTTGACAATTCCATAACAAAATTAAGACGTATTCAAGTTAACTTAGGCAAAACACTCTTTACCTCTACCCTTCAGCCAAAAAACCTAAGCAAGGCATTAAAACGCTGCGATGTAGTTATAGCTGCTGTAAGAGGTAAAAACAGATCTCCAATTATAGTTACAGATTCTATGGTTGCCAATATGAAAAATGGCTCAATAGTCATTGATGTAAGTATCGACATGGGAGGTTGTTTTGAAACTAGTGAGGTTACTTCTCATAAAACTCCAACGTTTACTAAACATGGGGTTATACATTATTGTGTTCCAAATATTCCTGCACGTTACTCTAGAACTGCCTCTATATCAATTAGTAATATTTTTACACCTTATCTTTTGAAAATTGCTGAAGATGGCGGATTGGAAAATTCTTTACGATTTGATAGGGGTTTAAAAAATGGGTTGTATTTTTACCATGGAATTTTAACCAGTAAACCGGTTGGAGAGTGGTTTGATTTAAAACATAGCGACATTAATTTGCTTATTTTTTAATTTCATCTGCCATAGAAAACCGGACATCAATTCCAGGAAAACTATTAAATAAAAATGAAATTACTACATCGAATTGGCTATTATCTTGGAGGTTTCTCTATAGGTTTGGTCCTACTAGCTTTTTTTTTAAACGGTAAAAAAGTGTCTTGTGATTACGGTCCAGAAGCTCGTGTTTTAAAAAATATTAATTTAAAAGACATCGTATTTTCAGAGAACATTGAAAGCGCTATTTTAAATAAAAAAATAGATTCTATTGAAGTTAGAGAGCTTTTAAAGTTTGGGGATGTTAATTTCTCTAAAAGTGAAACTCGTAAAGAACCTTGTGGAATTTATGCTGTTGAAGGTAAAATTAATAAAATAGAAGTTGTTTTAACTGTAGAGAACTGCGATAGTATCGCCACTATACAGGATATTAATTGGCCTTAACTAACTTTTAAAAAATTGAAAAGTTAAAAATATTTACGTCCACATCATCCCGATTTATCTACTAACAATTAATAAAAAAAGCCTGAAACTGTAGTTTCAGGCTTTTAAAATTATAACAAATTTAATCTAGTTTAAAACAACTCGTTTTGTAATAGACCCACTTTGATCAGTACGGAATGTTAACAAATATACACCTGTTGGTAAAGTTGATAAATTCAAACTTTTCTCGTTAGAGTTCATTTCTTCTTTTCTAATAAGTCTTCCGAGCATATCGTGAACTTCAATCGCTTT
>NZ_DATGNR010000012.1:0-71784 GCF_035306605.1 Xanthomarina sp.
TAAAGAATCCTCCAGCACATCAAACCTTTTTAAGGAAATGTACCGGCCTTTTTCCTTAAACTCGTTTACAAATTGCGTTAGGGTTTTGTCTTTAAAATCTTTAAAAAGTTTTTGTTTGAAGGCTTGCACTGTAAAATGTACAGGACAGGGATTGTCATCGCCACACTTAGAAAGTCCTAAAAAACACTGATTAAATTTATCGTGGCCATCTATAGCTAGAACGACATCCCACACTGTTTTTTCCTTATTTTCAGGGCTTATATAAAAACCGCCATGCGGGCCTTTGTTGGAAGTTACTAGGTTGTTTTTGTTTAATTTCTGAAGTATTTTGGCCAAAAATGCTTGAGGCGCTTCTAATTCTTCAGAAATAACTTTTACGCCAACTTTATGGTTTTCATCTGAGCACATTTCTAAATACAGAATGGATCGAATGGCATATTGACAAGCGTTAGATAACATGGTTGTTTTTCTTCAAATATATAACAAGATGTTTTTATCCTCTATTAATTAACAATAAATTAGGCTCTACCTAATGTGTTTATTCAGGATATTGTTGAAGAGGCCTAAAACTATCGCTCGGGATTATATTTATACCTAAAAGAAGTTGATATAGATAGGAGTAAGAAGTAACAGCGGGGTGGCTTTATATTGGGATTGCGCACTAAAGCATGTACGAAGTACTGGCTGATTGCCGAAAGCCTGTATTTGTTTGGGTGTTATTTACACCAAGGCTGTGGCATTAGTAGGAATTGTTCCCCGTCATTCCTCTTAATTTCAGGGCTACTATTAAAATGTCTTTCTGACTAATTTGTCCGACAAGCTTGCCATCTTCTACTATAGGGAATCGTCTTCTTTTAGATTCTAGGAATTTGTTGGCCGCGTCAAGCACATTCATATTTCCATCAATGGTTTCAACGTCTTTTATCATGCGTTTTTCCACTAAATTATTTTCTATAGGCATGTTGTAATATCTGCTTTCGCTTATTTGTTTTAAACAATCTCCTTCAGAAATCATTCCTACCAACTCGTTATTATCATTTACTACGGGACCACCAGAAATTTTATGTTTAATTAATATATCTATTACTTCTTCTAGCGATTGCTTCGGTTTAAAAGTAATCAACTCTCTTGTCATGATGTCGCTTACTTTAAACGGAAACGCATCAGGTGTAATCGGTTGTTGCTTTCTAGCTCCTTGAAAACTCTTTATTGCCATATTGATTTTATTTACGGGTTAGTCTTAAATATACTAATTATTAGCGAGTTATCCTAAATTAATTAAGTAAGAAAATTTCTCTATTTTTATAAACCAAACCCATCGAAGAAATCATGATTAAAAAAGCAGTTTCCCTTTTATTACTTATAGCGGCTATTTATTGGAGTTTTTCGGCTTTAATGCCTCAAACCATTTCTACTCTAGATGCCCCTGACCAAAATTTTTCGACCCAACGTGCGCTAGTTCATTTAAAGGAACTATCTAAAACCCCGCATTATGTTGGAAGTCCAGATCATGAACGGGTAAGAAACTACCTTGTAGACGCTTTAGAACAACTTGGTTTGGAAACGCAAATACAAACAGATTATGTTTTAACCGATTGGGGCACCCTTACAAAACCCAAGAACATTTTAGCTAGAATTAAAGGATCGGACAATTCAAAAGCCTTGATGTTGCTAGCGCATTACGATAGCAAATCGCACGCATCTTTAGGAGCAAGTGATGCTGGTTCAGGCGTTGTTACTATCCTAGAAGGACTGCGAGCCTATTTGCATGAAAATAAAACGCCGAAAAACGATTTGATTATCTTGTTTTCCGATGCCGAAGAATTGGGATTAAATGGCGCTTCGCTCTTTGTTAATAAGCATCCTTGGGCCCAAGATGTGGGCTTGGTTTTAAACTTTGAGGCTCGTGGAAGTGGTGGGCCGAGTTATATGCTGATGGAAACCAATGGCGGAAACCAGAAGTTAATTTCTGGGTTTAAAGCTGCCAATCCGCAGTATCCTGTAGCCAACTCTTTGGCCTATAGCGTGTATAAAAAACTGCCTAACGATACCGATTTGACCCGTTTTAGAGAAGATGGGGATATAGAGGGTTTTAACTTTGCTTTTATAGACGATCATTTTGACTACCATACCTCGTTAGACTCCTACGAGAGGTTAGATAGAAACACCTTGGAGCACCAAGGCAGTTATTTGATGCCTTTATTACACTATTTTGCCGATGCCGATTTAACAGATTTAAAAAGTAAGCAAGACGATATTTATTTTAATGTTCCCCTGTTTAAATTGGTAAGCTATCCTTTTTCATGGATTAGCCCCATGCTTGTTTTTGCTTGGTTGGTATTTATTGCCCTCGTGTTTTACGGCATGAGTAAACGACGCTTAAACGCCAAAGAGATTGGTAAAGGAACGCTTGTGTTTTTGGCGAGCCTTATAATTAATGGCGGGATTGGTTATTTAGGATGGAACTTGTTATTGGTTATTTATCCAGAATACACCGAAATTCTCCATGGCTTTACCTATAACGGGCATGTTTATATTTGGGTATTTAGCTTGTTAGCGCTTGGGATATGTTTTTGGTTGTTCCACAAAGTTTATAAACCAGAAAACACCGCTAGTTTATTAGTTGGGCCGTTGTTTGTTTGGTTGCTTATTTGTGTATTTCTAGCCTTCGAGCTTCCAGGAGCTAGCTTTTTTATTATTCCCGTGTTATTTGGTTTAATTAGTTTGTTTGTTTTGGTTAGACAAAAACAACCCAATCTTTTTTTAATGGTATTTTTAGCGTTACCCCTTTTAAGTATCATGACGCCTTTTATTCAAATGTTTCCAGTGGGATTGGGCTTAAAACTTTTAATGGCCGCTTCGGTTTTAGTTAGTTTGATTTTTGGTTTATGTCTACCTATTTTTGGGTTTTACAGACATAAAAACAGGTGGTCATATCTCTTGTTTTTTATAACAGGTATCCTTTTTGTTTCGGCACATTTGCAATCTGATTTTAATGAGGAACGTCCAAAACCAAATAGTTTGATTTATTATTTAGATACAGATAATAACGATGCTGTTTGGGCTAGTTATGATAAGCTATTAGACCCTTGGACTAAAGCCTATTTATCGGATCATCCTGACAGCGATCACGCTATAACCAAAACCAACTTTGGCAGTAAATACAATACAGGATTTAGTTTTAGCAAAAAAGCAGAGCTTAAATCGATAGCACCCCCTTTTGTAGATATTAAAACCGATACCCTTATTGGTGAGCAAAGACATGTTAGCCTGTTTATTTCACCTCAACGCCCAGTGAACAGAATGGACCTACACACCACTTTTAAGTCTGCATTTAGCTCCTTTAAGGTAAACGGTTTAGACGTTACAGAAGATTTAAACAAGTCTGTTTTAAGCCATAGCAACCAAATTAGACTGTTTGAGTATTATGTGGTTGACGACAAGTTTTTAGAGCTAGAATTTTCTATTCCGAAGGGAGAGACCATTGACTTTACGTATTACGAAGCTTCCTTCGATTTGTTAAGCAATGCGTTGTTTAACCTTCCTGAAAGGCCGAAAAACATGATTCCGAAACCTTTTATTCTGAACGATGCCGTGCTGCTTAAAAAAAGTATTGAATTCAATTAATGTTTTACAAACAATTAGCATGACTTTAAGATAATACCCCGTGATTTTTTTTAGTTTTGAAAGTAAAACAACTAAAAATGAAACACATTACCTTAATTATCTGTATGGCCATGAGTTTTGGTTTAAGCGCCCAAAACAACCAAGAGTTACTAAAACACTTTGAAGCCTATTATAAACAAATGAAAGCTCAAGGGGATATTCAGGGTGCTATAAATGGATTGACACATTTAAACCTTTTAAAACCTTCAGATGCGAGGCAAGATACTTTAGCCTATTTTTATATGAATGAGGGGAAGTTTGTACAAGCTTTAAATGTTATTGGTGCTGATTTGTATGCTACAGATTCCGACATGGCCGTTGAGATTAAAGCTATTTCCTTAAAGGCTATCAATCGGCCAAAACTAGCCATAAAACAGTTTGAAGAGCTATTTAGACGACGTCCAGACGTAACCATTGCTTATGACTTGGCAGAGCTTTATATTCAAGATCAAAATTTAGCCGAAGCTTCTAAAAAAATAGAATACGGCTTAATGCATGTAGAAGCTACTACAACTAAAACCTACTACGAAGCAAGACAGCCTTATCAAGTGCCGTTAAAAGCTGGGTTTTTATACCTTAAAGGCTTACAGGTTTTTAATGAAAATAAAGAAAAAAATATTGATTTAGCCGTTTCCTACTTAGAGCAGGCATTAACTTTAGCCCCTAATTTCAATTTAGCTTTTGTTAGCAGGTCGGCCTTACTAGGGCAAAAAGAGCAGCCAAATAAAGAAGATTAATTGGTTTTGTGACGCGTATTTAGATTGAATGCCTCTCTGTTTTAAGGCATCCCTATATTTATAGCATAGTTATCGATTCGTGGCTTTACTAACTACCATCAGTACCAAAAAAAAAGCTGAACAATGAAAATCATTGCTCAGCTTTTGTTGTTCCTTATAATCTTTGAATACGCTGTACCGATTCCAAGATCTTTCTTCTAAAGGGTTGGGTTATTCTTTAACCAATCTAAGGGTATGCGTTTCAGTACCATGTTTAAGCGTTACCAAATACACTCCAGAGTTTAACTCGTTGTTTAAAGAAACTGTTACTTTATTGTCTGCAGCCGTTAAGGTGTTCGTAAAGATTCTTCTTCCTGCCATATCTGCAATATTCACTTCTACCTGCTGACCATTTAATTTTGGTGCATGCACATAAAAAGTATTATCGCTTAATGGGTTAGGGAATACACGTGTACCTACTAACATGTTATAATCATTAATACTTGTTGTTGCATCTTGTACTAAAACCGTATAATCTTCAATTTCTCCCCAATCGAACGAATTACATGGATCTGCCACATCTTCGTACCATCCAACTTTAACACGCATACGTGTGTTTCCAAGTACTGCATCAGCAGGAACCGTGATATCCATTGTGTGAGGACCCACACTACTTGTTGCTGAAGCTAGGGTGTACACCTCACCAGCATCATCTAGGGTTCCGTTTTGGTTCCAATCGATAAATACATACAGGTAATCATTTCCATCCACAGTAAGTTGTACTGAGATTTGATTTGTATCTCCTACATTTACGGTTGCCACTTGATTGGTAAAATCATTATACGGGGCATGCGAGGAGGTTGTATTATTAATTCCTGCATAAGTAACATTTGTAATATTCTCAAAATTTGGACTAGAATCTGCTGATTCACAATAAGCAATCACTGTTGTGAAAGTTGCCACTGTTGACATGGCTGTATCTCCAGATGCCGTACATGTTGAAACTAATCTCCATTCAACCACATCTCCAACTTCAGCAGGCGCTGTTGCGTTATACGCTAACACTTCATTTGTTGCCGCTCCTTCATCTACCCAACCTTGACCATTGGTATTAGATTGCCATTGAAATGACATTTCGGTTGCAGAAGAATATCCTGTTGCTGATACGCTATAGGCAGAACCAACTCCACCTGATGTCGGGCTAACTTGTGCCACTCCAGCGTCCGGCATCCCACTACATGCTGTAATGGCATCACAATCTCCATAAAAAGAGATAACCCCATCAGCCGTTTCATCAAATCCATTAACCGGATCTGAACCAGGTACCCAGACTCCATCAGCCAAGAAATAACTTTCATTAGGTGTGTTCATTGCTGTAACTACTTCTATATAAGAATTTCCGCCAGCTTGTACCAAAACTCCAATCCAAAAAATTGTATCTGTGGTTTCTCCCATAAAAGTAAACGGCACGGCTAAATCTAAATTTACCTGCACACGGTCGTGTCCGAATGCCTCACCAATAACTGTAGCAGATGTTGGAGCCTGCATAGCGGTAGCGCTTAATTCAACTCCTGGTCCGGTTCCTGATGTGGAATTTTTATAAAAATGTAATTTCACTCCATCAATAGAAACGCCTAGTGGAACCAAGGCATTAAATTGAACAGAATTAAGTGTAAACGCTTCATTTGCATTTACAACTAAATCGTTTGCAAATATCAGCGTATTAAGGTAACCATATCCATTCTCCACTGTAGTACCGGCCATGGTTTCCTGCGAACAGGACACAGACTGTGCATAAGTAGAAGTCCACATAAGCATGCTAGCCATGCTTACAAAAAATAGCAAAGTAATTTTTCTCATAATAATAACATTTTAAAATAATTAATTAGGTTTTATAAATACCGTCCAATTTCATGGAGACACGGGTTCAATTCTTCGTAAACTTATAATAAACATCTAACTGGCACTAGGTGATTTACTAATAGTATTACTGAAATATTTATTAAATTAACAAAGATTTAATACAATAAACAAATTAATAATTAAAAAATATATATAGTCTTCAAAAACCACCTCTAAGTCCAACTAAAGTTGCGCTTTCTTTGATTTAAAATTTCCTTTCTGACTGAAAACAAAAAAGCCAGCAGTTAGTGCTGGCTTTTTGATTAATAACATCTCAAAAAAGATGTTACCAAATTTTCACTCGTTTTTCTGGAGCTAAATACATGTTATCACCTTCTGAAATATTAAATGCCTCGTAAAATGCATCTACATTTTGTAAAGGCATTACTGCACGGTACATCCCTGGAGAGTGTGTATCTGTTTTAATTTGATTTCTTAAAGCATCTTCCGTGTATTTGGTTCTCCACACAGTAGCCCAGCTCATAAAGAAACGTTGTTCAGGAGAGAACCCATCAATATTTTCTGGTCTTCCGTTTTCAGCTAAATAAAGTTGAAGTCCATCATAAGCCGCATTTACACCACCTAGATCCCCAATGTTTTCACCTAAAGTAAAATCACCGTTTAACTTTACGTCTGGCAATGCATTTACTTCGCTATATTGAGCAGAAAGTTCTTTCCCTAAAGCTGTGAATTGCTCTAAATCTGACTCCGTCCACCAGTTATTTAAGTTACCATCCGCATCGTAACGAGAACCAGAATCGTCGAAGCAATGAGAAATCTCATGACCGATTACGGCACCAATACCACCATAATTTACTGCTTCATCCGCTTGGAAGTTATAGAAAGGAGGTTGTAAAATAGCTGCTGGGAACACAATCTCGTTGTAAGGAGGCATAAAATATGCGTTTACAATTTGAGGAGCCATTAACCATTCTGTTTTATCAACAGGTTTTCCTAATTTACCTAAGTCTTCTTTAAATCTCCATTCAGAAACATGGTTCATGTTTTCAAAGTAAGATCCACCTTCAGCAACATTTTTAACCTCTAAAGCGGAGTAGTCTTTCCATTTATCTGGATAGGCTATTTTCACGCTCATTTTATGAAGTTTTTCTATCGCTTTCTCCTTGGTTTCAGGTGTCATCCAATCTAAATTCTTGATTCTATTTTCAAAAGCAAGCATGATGTTTTTAATCATGTTCTCTGCTTTCTCCTTAGCTTCTGGTGGAAACATTTTATCCACGTATAATTTTCCTAAAGCTTCACCAACCGTTCTATTTAAGGTGTTTAATGCACGCTCTTCTCTTGGTCTTTGTTCCTTAGAACCTGTTAAATCTCTACCGTAGAACTCCCAGTTAGCCGTTTCCATTTCTGTAGTTAATTGTCCGGCTGCACCTCTTACAAGAGTCCAATTTAAATAGTCCTTCCAAACTTGAACGTTGTTTTGAGAAAACAAGTTATTTAAGGCTTTAAAATATCCAGGATCAGTTACAATTACAGTATCTAAATTAGCCACTCCAATTCCTGTAAAATATGCTTTCCAATCTATAGAAGGAGTCATTTTGTTTAAATCGTCAATCGATTTTGGATTGAAGCGTTTTCTTGGGTCTCTACTTTCTTCTTTCGTCATTCTAGGCTCCGCCATGCTTGTTTCGAAATCTAAAATTTCAACTGATTTCTTTTGAGCACTCTCTTGGTCTACGCCAATATATTGCAACATTCTAGCAATATGTGAACGGTACTTATCGCGTTTATCCTTTGTATCATCATCTTGATCTACGTAGTAATCTCTACTTAAACCTAAAGAACCACCCCCTAAATAAGCTGTGTTTAAATTACTGTCTTTAGGATGAGCACCCACTCCAAATCCAAAAAAACCAGCACCACCTTGTGGTTCCATTTCAATTAGATAGGCTTGTAAATCGTCCAGATTTTTGATGGCATTAATTTTCTCTAAATAAGGTTTTAGAGGTTCGATACCTAGATTATCTCTAGATACTGTATCCATGATGGTTTGGAAGATTTCTACTGCTTTTTCTTGATCGGATCCTGGAAGCACGGTAATTTTATCCATATCCTTATTATCGGACATGGCCGACTTTAAAATAGACAAAGCATCGGCATCTGTTTTTTTACGAAGCTCGTCGAAACTTCCCCATCGGGTTCTGTCTGCTGGAATTTCATTAGTTTTTAACCAAGTTCCGTTTACGTAATTGAAAAAATCTTGATTTGGGGCTACCGAAGTATCCATGTACTCTAGATTAATTCCCGGGACTTTTTCCAGATCGGCTTGCGCCAAGTCTTTCTTTGAATCGTCTTTACAGGCTACTAAGCCAGCAAAAGCCACAGCTCCATAAAGAGAAAGCTTTAAAAAATTTTTGTTCATAAGGTTTAGGTTGAATTTTAAAATGTGAAATTTACTAATAATTAAGAGTGATTAATACCGCTACTTAAATATTAACAAAAAGTTAAGAATTAAGTAATTGCATAATATCTAAGGTTTTATAATTTTTTGAGATTCCCTTTCTAGCTTTTTATTCATTTGAAGATTTAGGTCGGAGAAGGACACTAACACCTCTTTTATATGGCTTATTATGGCATCTGGTGTGGTATTAGAAAGGTTTACTACGCTTTCTAGTTTGTATAATTTCGTTTCTAAAGCAATTAGTCGCGACATAATACTAGGCGCGTTTAGTTGCTCGGGAATGTTTGCTTTTAAATCTTTAGTTAAGCTTTCTAAAATTTCATGGTTATCTTTAAAATAAGCCACATTAGCCTGTTTTAAATTCTCCATAATATTTTCTAGTTCATTATACTGCACCCAATTTTGTGTATAGGCTTTTACTTTAGCATCTTGAAGGTATTCGGTGAATTTTAAGTTTTGAACCTGTTCTTTCGTCAGGTTTGGTAAATTTGAATCCTCTTCTACATTGCCCGTGTTTTCTTCGGTGTTCCCGCAAGAAAGCAAACAGATAAGCAAACAAAAACTAATAAGTATTTTCATATTGACATTATAAGGAACAGCAAATATATAGATTTCGGTTTTTTATATGCTACTGTTTAGCACTTGATTAATAATTAAGAATGTTTTTTTAAGTTAATTTTATCAGTCTTGAGCAAAAATCTTATTATTTTTGACCCCAATAAAACCTTAAAAAAATGACTCCTAAAATATTGATTATTGGTGCTTGTGGACAGATTGGATCTGAGTTAACACAAAGGTTAAGAAGCATCCACGGAATAGATAATGTTGTTGCTAGCGACATTAGTTACAACAATTTGGATGTAGTAAATTCTGGTCCTTTCGATATTTTAGACGCTCAAGACTACACTGCTGTGAAGATATGTGTAGACAAACACCAAATTAATACGGTGTATTTAATGGCTGCCATGCTAAGTGCTACGGGTGAAAAATTCCCAATGAAAGCATGGGATTTAAACATGGATTCTTTATTTCATGTTTTAAACTTAGCCAAAGAAGGTTTTATTAAAAAAGTATTTTGGCCTTCGAGCATTGCTGTATTTGGCCCAACTACGCCTACAGAAAACACCCCTCAGCACACCATTATGGAGCCTACCACGGTATATGGTATGACCAAGCAAGTTGGAGAACGTTGGTGTGAATACTACAACAAACAATACCAGGTAGATGTTAGAAGTGTCCGTTATCCTGGAATTATTAGTTGGAAAACGTTACCTGGAGGAGGAACGACTGATTATGCTGTAGAAATTTATCATAAAGCTTTAGAAGAAAACACCTACGAATGTTTCCTTTCAAAAGACACAGAACTTCCAATGATGTTTATGGATGACGCCATTAAAGCTACCATAGATATTATGGATGCCGAACCAGAAGCTATAAAAATACGATCGTCTTACAATTTATCGGCGATTAGTTTTACTCCTGAGGACATTACAAAATCTATACAACAACATCTTCCAGATTTTAAGATTTCATACAAGCCAGATTTTAGACAAAACATTGCCGATACATGGCCAAACAGCATCGACGATTCTAGAGCTCGTGCGGATTGGAATTGGAAACACAGTTTTTCATTAGACGATATTACTAAGGAAATGCTTACTAATTTAAAGGAAAAACAAAGCGTATAAATCCTTGAATTTCTAAGAAATAGAAAAAATAAAGTTCCTGATTTTTAATAAAGTTATTTTATATTAGCTTTAAAATTGAAAAAAGCTAATACACATGAACAAACTATTACTATTTGCATTATTTATTTCGACCTCTGTTGCCTTTTCTCAAAAAGCGAAAGTTACGAAGGGCGATTGGTCTGATTTAAAAGGCATCACTGAATACAACCTGGTATTTGACTATTCTAATTTAGAAATCCCTAAATATGATTCTGAGGAGGCTTTTTTAGAAGATAAAATGGCTAAACGTGATGAGAAAGAGCCAGGAAGAGGTGAGAAATTTAAAGAATCATGGTTTTCAGACCGAGAAGAATTTTACGAGCCAAGATTTATTGAAACCTTTAACGACCGTTATAAGGATGGTTTAGTAAGTGTTGATAAAGACTTAGGAAGTGCCGAGTACACCATGAAAATCCATACAACCTTTATGTATCCAGGATACAATGTTGGTGTTGTTAGGCAAAACTCGAAAATTGAAGCAACCATAAGTGTTTACAAAAATGACCGTCCAAATGACGTTATTTTCTCGGCAGACTACACAAAAATCCAAGGTGCTGG
This sequence comes from Xanthomarina sp., assembly GCF_035306605.1. NCBI lineage: Bacteria > Pseudomonadati > Bacteroidota > Flavobacteriia > Flavobacteriales > Flavobacteriaceae > Xanthomarina > Xanthomarina sp. The sequence goes on from NZ_DATGNR010000012.1 coordinate 10,992, forward strand.
TAATGGTGGTTTTGACTATAATTCTGGTCAAAGAATTGCTGATGCCTATATTATTTTTGCAAGAGCCTTAGTAAAACACATGTACAAAAACACAAAATAAACTTCCTCTTTATACCAATAAAAAAGCGAAACTACCTATCAATTAGTTTCGCTTTTTTGTTTTTCCATATCTATTAAATGCGCCAAGGATTTAACTATCCTATCGTGTTTTTTAACAAAGGGGTTGGTTTGGTCCCAAACATATCCTGCTAACACCGCACATATTTGACGTTTAACTTCTGGATTTTCTGGTCTGTGAAAAAATAAAGTTTGTAAATTTCCTGTGTACCATTCCTTCACATAAGTAGCGAAGACAGCCACTCCTGATTTTATATACTCCGAATAATCTGTTTCCCAATCTACTTTTTTACCTTGTAATTCTTTGGTGATTAATTTAGCTGATAGCAAGGCCGATTCTGTAGCAAAGGTGACCCCGGAAGAAAACACCGGATCTAAAAATTCGGCACTATTTCCAGTTAAAACAAATCCTTTTCCGTATAATTTCTTAACAGATTTGGAGTAGTTTTTTATATTAATTGGTTCGAATAAGAAATCGAGTCCTTTAAATCTGTCGTAATAATAATCAGATAGTTTTAGCATTTCCTGCATACGTTCTGTGGTACTTCCTTTAAACGAATCTAAATATTCCGTTTTACCCACAAATCCTAAGCTGGTAACGCCATTAGAAAACGGAATCACCCAAAACCAGGTATCCTTATCTAACACATCGAAAGTAATAAGTGTGCCTTCTTGACCTTCTGCTCTATTAACATCCTTTACATGTGTAAATAAAGATGAATGATCTGGCAAAGCAGAAGGTTTATCTAAATCTAACAATCTAGGCAACACCCGTCCGTAACCACTAGAATCCACTATGTACTTAGCCTGAATGTTATACATTTGCCCTGTTTCATCTTTAACCGTTGTTTTAGAAGTACCATCCTGGGCAATATCCACTCCTACCACTTCATGGTTAAACGACACATCCACCCCTTTTTTAACAATTTCCTTTGCTAAAATATGATCGAAATCGGCTCTTGGCACTTGCCAGGTCCAGTCCCATCCTTCGGTATGTTTTTCACTAAAGTCGAAATTACAAACAACATCGCCTCTTAAAAACCTTGCACCGGGCTTCAATTCAAAATTAGCTGCTTTCAAACACTCTAAAAGACCTACCTCTTCAAAATGATCCATACATCTTGGCAACAGACTCTCACCTATCACAAATCTAGGGAACACGCCCTTTTCTACCACTTTTATTTTAAATCCTTGACTATTTAAATATGACGCTGCGACACAACCAGATGGCCCAGCTCCAATAATTAAGACGTCAACATGTATATCGCTCATAGTCTTTAGTGTATTAATTAATTAATTATTATAAATTTGCAACCCAAATTAACTATTTTAGTTTTAAGATATAAAAATACAGAATAAATTATAGATGCTAACATTTAACGGAACATTAGAAGTAAAAGATTTTTATAAAGTTATTTTTGAAAATAGCAAGATAAAAATAGATAACGAGGTTTATAAAACCGTTGAAGCTAGCTTCCAGTTTTTAAAATCATTTTCAGAAGACAAGGTTATATATGGGGTTAACACGGGATTTGGTCCTATGGCCCAATACAAAATTAAAGATTCTGAACGCATTCAACTACAATATAATTTAATAAGAAGTCACGCATCTGGAACCGGACAACCTATAGCCCCTATGTATGTAAAAGCGGCTATGCTTGCTAGGCTAAACACCCTATCATTAGGTCATTCTGGTGTCCATAAATCTGTTATTGAATTAATGACAGAACTTATTAACCAAGATGTGACTCCGTTAATTTACGAACATGGTGGTGTTGGAGCTAGTGGAGATTTGGTGCAATTAGCCCATTTAGCCTTAGTATTGATTGGTGAAGGAGAAGTGTTTTATCAAGGTAAAAGGCAAGCAACACAAGAGGTGTTTCAGGCTTTGAACCTAAAACCTATTTCTGTAGAATTACGTGAAGGCTTAGCCTTGATGAATGGGACGTCCGTCATGACTGGTATTGGTATGGTAAATACCATTTACACGAGAAGGCTGTTGGATTGGATGACGTCATGTTCGGCGGCTATCAATGAAATTGTTAAGGCTTATGACGATCATTTATCATTTGAATTAAACCAATCGAAAAAGCATGGTGGGCAGCGTCAGATTGCGGAAGCTATGCGTACTCATTTACAAGACAGTCAGCTAACTAGAAAAAGAGAACATCATTTATATACTAAAAATGATGATGTTGATGTTTTTGAAGATAAAGTTCAAGAATACTATTCCTTACGTTGCGTTCCACAAATTTTAGGACCTGTTTTAGATACCTTAAACAACACGGAGCGTATTTTAATTGAAGAAGTAAATTCTGCCAACGACAATCCTATTGTTGATGTTGAAAAGAAACATGTGTACCATGGCGGAAATTTCCATGGAGATTACGTGTCCTTAGAAATGGATAAGCTAAAACTGGTAGTAACCAAATTAAGCATGCTTTCAGAAAGACAGCTTAACTACCTCCTTAATTCCAGATTAAACAACATGCTTCCTCCATTTGTTAATCTTGGGAAACTCGGACTAAATTTCGGGATGCAAGGTGTGCAATTTACAGCAACCTCAACAACGGCTGAAAACCAGATGTTATCAAATCCTATGTATGTTCATAGCATCCCTAACAACAACGATAACCAAGATGTTGTTAGTATGGGAACTAATGCTGCCTTAATTACTAAAAAAGTAATAGAAAATGCTTTTGAGGTGGTTGCCATAGAGTTAATAACCATAGTACAGGCTATAGAATACCTAAAAGTTCAAGATCAAGTATCATCAAAAACTAAAAAATTGTACGATGAAATTAGAGATTTAGTTCCTATCTTTACGGAAGACACTGTTATGTATCCTTATGTTAACCTTGTTAAAGATTACATCATTAACAATAGAACATAAATCTCAATTATTAATTTAAAATTGGGCTACATCCATTAAAATCATTGAAAATCAATTGATTTGAAAAAGTTTTGCAAATCACTTACTAAAAGCGCAAAACTTGGTAGGGCTTTATTTTTAGGAAAATCTTAAAATCATGAAAACAAAAATGCTATTAATCGCCATGCTATTTTTAGGCATGCAATTTCACGCTCAAGAATTGGCACTTGCCAATCAGAAAGGTAAATTCGGATATATTTCCAAAACTGGAGATTGGAAAATTGAGCCTACTTTTAAGGTGGCAAAAAATTTCTCTGGTGATTTAGCCGAAGCATCAGAAAACGGAAAAACTTGGGGGTTTATCAACCGAAAAGGAGAATGGGTGATTCAACCGACTTTTGACAAAACCAAAGAATTCAATTCTGGAATTGCTGTGGTGTTAAAAGACAAGGAATGGATTTACATCAACACTAAAGGAGAACAAATATTAAGCCATGTAAGTACTGATAAAGTATACGATTTTAAAGATGGTCTTGCTATCATTAGACAAGGGGATTTGGTAGGATTTATCAATACCAAAGGAGACATTGTTGTCCCTGTGAAATTTAAAAAAGTATTTGATTTTGAAAACGGTTATGCCAAAGTTTTGGAAGATGAAAAATGGGGCTTGGTAGATCCAACTGGAAACTATTTTGTGAAAACAGAATACGATGGTGTAAGTAATTATTACGACGGGAACGTAGTTGCCAATATCGGATCTGAGTATGGTTTGATTATCAACAAAACGTTTAAGGTAGTTCCAGGCGCAGAGAAAATATGGGATTTCTCATACGGATCCAAATTAACCTACGCCAAAAAAGATGGTAAATTAGGCTATATAAACAATCAGGGAGATTGGGTTATAGAACCTGCTTACGACAAAGCCCGTGCGTTTATTAATGGTCTAGCACCTGTTATGAAAGACAAAAACTGGGGTTATATTAACACCAAAGGAGAAACTGTTATTCCTTTTGAGTACAGGGATGCCGAAATATTTAGTGAAGACGGTTTAGCTCCTGTAAAATCATCTAAATTATGGGGCTTTATAAATAAAGAAGGTAACATGGTTATCCCAGACAATTACGACATTACCGCTGGTGGATTTTCAGTCTTCCAAAAAAACAATCCGAAAGGTTTTATAAACGGACTGGCTAGAGTAAAAGAGAAAAAATCTTGGGTATACATTAATACTAAAGGTGAAGTTCTTAAAGATTTACGCTTTGAAAACTTAGAGCTTTTCAATTAAGCCATGGCCTCCAAAACGAAACGAAACTTAACAATACTTGCAAGCAGATGAAATGTGCCTTAATAACTGGTGGCTCTAGAGGGATTGGGAAAGCCATTTGTATTCAATTAGCTAAAGACACCGATTACCATATTTTAATTAATTATAATAGCAATCAAGAAGCCGCACTTGAAACCTTAAAAGCCGTTGAGGCCGAAGGAAATACTGGTGAGATTCTTCAATTTAATGTTGCTGATGCCGAGCAGGTTACAAAGACTTTAGATGCTTGGCAAGATCAGAACCCAGATGCTATTATAGAAGTTATCGTAAATAATGCTGGAATTACGAAGGATGGACTTTTTATGTGGATGCCTCACAGCGATTGGCAGGATGTTATTAATACGTCGCTAAACGGTTTCTTTAACGTCACCAATCATCTTATCCAGAAAATGTTGCGAAACCGATATGGAAGAATTATAAATGTATCCTCTGTTTCCGGTGTAAAAGGGACTGCAGGACAGACCAATTATTCAGCAGCCAAAGGCGCTTTAGTTGCTGCAACAAAGGCTTTGGCGCAAGAAGTTGCTAAACGAAAAATAACGGTGAATGCCGTAGCACCAGGCTTTATAAAATCGGATATGACTGCCGAATTAAACGAAGCCGAACTGAAAAATTTAATTCCAATTAACCGATTTGGAGAACCCGAAGAAGTAGCTTATGCTGTATCGTTTTTGGCATCCAAAAAAGCTTCGTATATTACCGGCGAAGTTATCAATATCAATGGGGGAATTTACTCGTAAATTAAAGTAGAAGATGAGGAGAGTTGTGATATCAGGAATGGGAATATATTCTTGTATTGGAGAGAATTTAGAAGCAGTAAAAGAATCCTTATACCAAGGGAAGTCGGGAATAGCCATTGACCCAGAAAGGTCAGATTTTGGTTATCGCTCGCCCTTGACAGGTATGGTTAAATCGCCAAACCTTAAAAACTTACTTTCTAGACGGCAGCGCATTAGCTTAGGTGAGGAAGGCGAATATGCCTATATAGCCACTTTAGAGGCCTTAAAAACCGCTAACATTTCGGACGACTTTTTAGATTCACATGAATTTGGTATTCTTTATGGGAACGACAGTACTGCCAAGTCTATTATAGAATCAAACGATACGATTCGGGAAAAAAAGGATACTACTCTTGTAGGTTCAGGAGCTATTTTTAGAGGAATGAATTCTTCGGTTACCATGAATCTTTCCACCATTTTCAAATTAAAAGGCGTCAATTTCACCATAAGTGCGGCCTGCGCCAGTGGCTCGCATTCTATAGGAATGGCTTATCACCTAATTAAAAGTGGTTTACAAGATTACATAATTTGTGGTGGGGCTCAAGAAATAAACAAATTAGCCATGGGAAGTTTTGACGGCCTAGGTGTTTTTTCGACAAATATTGAAAATCCGAGTCAAGCATCCCGTCCGTTTGATGTGCATAGAGATGGTTTGGTACCAAGCGGTGGCGCAGCCACTTTGATATTAGAAACTTACGAATCGGCTATTGCGCGAGGTGCTACCATTTATGGAGAAATTATTGGTTACGGCTTTTCATCCAATGGCGAGCATATATCCACGCCCAATGTTGATGGACCTGCACGCGCTATGAAAATGGCCATCAACCAAGCCAATATCCTTCCACAGGACATTCAATATGTTAATGCACATGCCACTTCAACACCTGTAGGCGATGCCAATGAAGCTAAAGCTATCTTTGAGGTTTTTGGTGAAAATGGTCCTTATGTAAGCTCAACTAAATCTATGACAGGCCACGAGTGCTGGATGGCCGGAGCTAGTGAAGTTTTGTATTCTATTTTAATGATGCAAAACGATTTTATTGCTCCAAATATTAATTTAACTGAGCCAGACGAAGCAGCATCAAAATTAAATTTAGTTAACAAAACGTTAAACAAAAAATTTGATGTATTTTTGTCCAATTCTTTTGGATTTGGAGGAACAAATTCAGCCTTAATAATAAAAAAATAATAGTGTGATAATGAATAAAGAAGTTATTATTGAAAAAATAAACGACTTTCTTATCGACGAATTTGAAGTTGAAAGTGAGGATATTTCACCTGAAGCTAATTTAAAAGAAACTCTCGAATTAGATAGTTTGGATTTTGTAGATTTAGTGGTTGCTGTTGAGTCTAACTTTGGTGTTAAGTTAGTTGGAGAAGATTTTATAAACGTTAAATCCTTAAGTGATTTCTACACGCTTATTGAAAATAAATTAGCTTAAGACTATTTAGGCATTAAAATATGGCTGCAGAATGGCAAGGTAAATCCAAGGGAACCGTTCTAGGATATAAAATCTTCGTGTTTTTCATGAAGAAAGTTGGAATGAACGCAGCATACTTTATCCTGTATTTTGTTGCCGGCTATTTTTGCTTTTTTTCTAAGGAAAGTACCAAGTCCATTTACTATTATTTAAGACATCGTCTAAAATATTCCAAAAGAAAAAGTGTTATAAGCATCTTTAAAAGCTACTATGTTTTTGGACAAACCATTTTAGACAAAATTGCTATTTCTTCAAATCTCAGTCATAAATTCACTTATGAATCTGATGGTGTTCATTTTATAAATGACACCTTAAAACAAAAAAAAGGGGGTATTTTAATTAGCGCCCATGTTGGGAATTTTGAAATTTCGGAATACTTTTTTAACGAATTAGAAGAAAACGCCTCGATAAGTCTTTTAACTACGGACGTTGAGCACACGGCTATAAAAGAGTATTTGGATAGTGTAAAAAAGAAATCCAATATTAATTTAATCATCATTAGAGAAGATCTTTCGCATATTTTTGAAGTGAACGCTGCTTTAGCTAGAAATGAAATTGTTTGTATTACAGGAGATCGCTATATTAAAGGCTCCAAATTTTTAACAGAAGAACTTTTAGGTAAAGAGGCCAAATTCCCTGCAGGTCCTTTCTTGATAGCTTCTAGACTAAATGTGCCCGTTTTATTTGTTTACGTGATGAAGGAAACAAACAAACACTATCATTTATACGCTAGAAAATCGGAAGCCAAGCTTCGTGATGCTCAAGGGCTATTAAAAGAATACACAGAGAGTTTGACTTGGATGCTAAAAAAGCACCCGCTTCAGTGGTTTAATTATTTCGATTTTTGGAATACTTTAAAATAATATCGCGAAAATGAAAGAAGTTTTAGTTATACATTATTCACAATCTGGACAACTTACAGAAATTATAAACCGTATTGTTTCGCCGTTAAAAACCAATGAAACAAATTTAACTTTTTTGACTATTGAAATGGAAACGCCCTTTCCTTTTCCTTGGAATAAAAAAGAATTTTACGGTGTATTTCCTGAAACCTTTCTTCAAATACCGCAAAAAACAAAGGCTGTTCCTGAGGCCATTTTAAATAAAAAATACGACTTAATTGTTTTTGGTTTTTCGGTGTGGTATTTAACCCCATCCTTGCCAACCACCTCCTTCTTAAACTCGGAAGACGCTAAGAAACTATTTGCCAACACCCCAGTAATAACTGTAATTGGCTGTAGAAATATGTGGATCATGGCACAAGAGAAAATGAAGAAAAAGCTTCAAAGTCTCCAAGCTAATTTGGTTGGAAACATTGTTCTTGTAGATAGACATATTAACCATATTAGTGTAATTACTATTGCCCAATGGATGTTCTCTGGGAAGAAAGAGCGCTTTTTAGGCATCTTTCCAAAACCGGGAGTGGCCCAAAAAGATATTGATGCCTCAATTAAATTTGGCCCAATTATAAAAAAGTATCTTTTAAAGAATAATTATACTACCTTACAAACCGATCTATTAGAGGCAGATGCCGTAAAAATTAAACCGTTTTTAATAACAGTAGATAAACGTGCCAATGTTATTTTCTCTAAATGGGCGCAATTAATTAGGTCCAAGGGTGAGAAAAATGACACAAAACGTCAATTATTCGTAAAAATGTTTAATTATTACCTCTTATTTGCCATTTGGATTATTGCTCCTATAGTATTTATCTTATTTTTGTTAACTTATTTTCCTTTTTACAGGAAAATACAAAAAGAAAAAGAATACTATTCATCGGTTAAATTAAAATAGAAGGTTTTAAAAAATGAAGGAAGTTTATATTACTAAAATATCAAAGTTTTTACCAAATCGTCCCATTAGTAATGACGAAATGGAAGATAAATTAGGAATTATTGATGGGAAAACCTCTAAAGGAAGACGCATTGTTTTACGCAACAATCAGATAAAAACTAGGTATTATGCCATTGATGATGATGGCAACATTACTCATAACAATGCGCAATTAACTAAAGAGGCCATTGTAAAACTATACGATGACAACTTAAAGCCTGAGGATATCGAGTTGCTATCATGCGGTACATCTAGTCCTGATCAAATCCTCCCTTCCCATGCTGCTATGGTTCATGGCTTCCTGAAAAACGGGAACATTGAAATAAACTCCCCTTCAGGAGCTTGTTGCTCTGGAATGAATGCCTTAAAATATGGATTTTTAGCCGTTAAAGCTGGACAGACACAAAACGCTGTTTGTACTGGATCTGAACGAACCTCCTCTTGGATGAAATCGGATACTTTTGAAGACGAGTTAAAACATTTAAATACCCTTGAAGAAAATCCTATTCTAGCTTTTAATAAAGACTTTTTACGTTGGATGCTTTCCGATGGAGCAGGTGCCGTTTTATTAGAAAACGAAGCAAAAGGAGAACAACCTCTTAGAATTGATTGGATGGAAGGCTACTCCTATGCGTACGAATTGGAAGCCTGTATGTATGCTGGAGCTGATAAATTAGAATCTGGATTTTTAAAACCATGGAGTGAATATCCTTCTGACGAATGGAGTAAGAGGTCGCTATTTGCCATGAAACAAGATGTGAAGCTATTAGGCGAAAACATTCTAGTAAAGGGAGTTGATAGCTTAAAGAAGGCTATGGACAAACACGGTGTAAAACCAGAAGATGTAGACTACTATTTACCACATATTTCCTCCTATTACTTTAAAGAAAAACTCTACGAGGAAATGGTAAAACAAGGCGTAGAAATTCCTTGGGAGAATTGGTTCATCAATTTAACCAAAGTAGGCAATGTAGGTTCCGCCTCTATCTACATTATGCTTGAAGAATTACAAGCATCTGGCAAACTTAAAAAAGGAGATAAGATATTACTTTCTGTTCCAGAAAGTGCGCGTTTTGCTTATGCCTATGCGCTTTTAACCGTTTGCTAAAAATGATAAAGCAGCCACAATTACCCATAATCGACGTTTCCCACTTAATCCCTCAAAAAACACCATTTGTTATGGTAGATACTTTGTTGGATTTTTCAGAAAACAAGGTGGTATCCTCTTTTCAAATTAAAGCCGATAATTTGTTTGTTAATAACAATCGATTTTTAGAGTCTGGGCTTATTGAAAACATGGCACAAACCGTTGCTTTGCACACAGGTTATGATTTTTTCATTAAAAATGAAGACCCACCAGTTGGTTATATTGGGTCCTTAAAACGAGTTGACATTATTGAATTGCCCGTTCTAAACGATATTATTACAACCAAGGTTGATATTTTGCACGAATTTAATGGCGTTACTATGGTTTCTGTAAAAGTATTTAATGCCGCTAATAAAGAAATAGCCTCTAGCGAGATGAAAACTGTTGTTGCTAACTAATGAAGATTCACGAATTAGACATAAAGAAATTTTTACCTCATCGGCCTCCTTTTTTAATGGTGGATCATGTATTGACTATTGACGACGAACACGTATCTACCTCTTTCACTATAAAACCTGAATGTATTTTTAATGATCGCGGTTTTTTTAATGAAGCTGGCATGATAGAAAATGCTGCGCAAACCTGTTCTTCTATCGTTGGAAAGAGCTATTTTGACGAAGGAGATTTAGAAGGAGAATCGGCTAAACTTATAGGTTTTATTAGCGCTATAAAAAAAATAAACATTACTTCTTGCCCTCAAGTTGGGGCTACTATAAAAACTAAAGCCTTTATAAAATCACGTCTTAATACAGACCAATTTACCATGTGTTCCATAGATTGTTCTATCTCTGAAAATGGTGAAGAATTATTATCTTGTGAGATAAATTTGGTGATACAGGAGCTGAAATAAATTCGACATGAAAAAAGATGAAGTGCCTCAAGATAAAAGCAATTTAGAGTCGGCCAATTTTAAAGAATTGTGTTATGCTATTGATGAAAATGGCGAATACACAACCGTTAACAGTTCAGGCTGGGATCCAAAAACAATTGCATTAAACAAGGCTATTGAGGTTATAAATCAACGTATTGAAGACGCAAAAAAACGCGTTTTAAATCAACAAACCAGTCCGATAGAATATTACATGGAGCTTCATAAAATGGATCTTCCTATTTTGGCTAGTTATGTTGGTATGTGGAAATGTCGCGTAAAAAGACATTTTAAACCAAAGGTTTTCCAAAAATTACCTAACAAAATTTTACAAAAATATGCTGATACTTTCGACATAAGTATTGAGCAATTAAAAAACATTGAATTACATGGAAATTAGTTTCACACACCATCAATCTGCACATTGCGAAAACGGTGTGATTTCTAATTTAATGAAACATCATGGTTTTCAGATTAGCGAGCCCATGGCTTTTGGAATTGGCTCTGGTTTGCTTTTTTGCCACATTCCATTTTTAATGGTTAACCATGCTCCTGCTTTTACATATAGAGCTTTACCAGGAATTATTTTTAAGCGATTTGCCAAACGAGTTGGAATAAAAATTAAACGCGAAAAATTTAAAAGTCCAGAAAAAGCAAAAGCACGATTAGACGAGAATTTAAAGAACAACAATCCTGTTGGACTTCAAGTTGGCGTATATAATTTGGTGTATTTCCCCGATGAATATCGTTTTCATTTTAATGCACACAATTTAGTTGTGTATGGGAAACAGGACGACACCTATTTAATTAGCGATCCAGTTATGGAAACCGTAACCACGCTAAGCGATAAACAGTTAGAAAAGGTACGATTTGCCAAAGGTGCATTTGCTCCAAAAGGACATATTTACTATCCCATTGATTTTCCTAAGGAATTGGAATTAGAGAAAGCCATTATAAAAGGCATCAAGCATACTTGTAAAGACATGCTTGCTCCGGTTCCTGTGTTAGGAGTTAAAGGCATTCGATATACAGCCAAACTTATAAGAAAGTGGCCCAAGAAAAAAGGGGTTAAAAAAGCCAATCATTACTTAGGTCAGATTGTTAGAATGCAGGAAGAAATTGGCACTGGTGGTGGTGGATTTAGATATATTTTTGCTGCTTTTTTACAAGAAGCTAGTAAGGTTTTAAATAATCCAAAACTATCCGATCTATCTAAAGAAATGACAAGCATTGGCGATTTATGGCGTGACTTTGCTGTAGATGCTTCCCGTATTTACAAAAACAGAAGTGCCAAGGATGATGCTTATAACCAGGTTGCCACCCAGCTAGAAGCTATTGCAGATAAAGAAGAAGCCTTCTTTAAGAAACTAAGGAAAGCCATCAAGTAACTAAGATGATTAAGATTGAGCACATTTCTAAAAAATACAAGAATTCAGATAATTATTCCTTATCTGACTTAAACCTGCTCATTAATGAAAAAGAAATTTTTGGTTTATTAGGACCAAATGGGGCGGGTAAAACCACGCTAATTTCCATTTTATGTTCACTAATTAAACCCACTTCTGGCGCCTTCTCGATTGCTGGATTGACCTATCAGAAAAATAAAAACGAGCTCAAACAGCTTATTGGTATTGTTCCTCAAGAATATGCTTTATACCCATCGTTAACAGCTTTCGAAAATTTAAAATACTTCGGAAGTATGTATGGCTTGAAAGGAAAACCCTTGGATGAAAAAATCAATATATACTTAGAGCATTTAGGACTTTTAGCCTTTGCTCATAAAAAAATAGATACCTTTTCTGGAGGCATGAAACGTCGCATTAATTTAATTGCAAGTATTCTTCATCATCCAAAAGTTTTGTTCTTGGACGAACCGACCGTAGGTGTGGATGTACAGTCTAAAAACGTGATTATTGAATTTCTTCAAGAGTTAAACAATAACGGAACCACTATTATTTACACGTCACATCACCTCAACGAAGCGGAAACCTTTTGTACTCGAGTTGCTATTATAGATCATGGAAAACTAATTGTAAAAGGAAAGCCAAAAGAATTAATAGATCAAAATAAAGGTTCGCATAATTTAGAAGATGTCTTTATCAGTTTAACCGGAAAAGCCTTAAGAGATCATGCATAAATTAATAGCATCGGCACGTAAGGAGTTCTTATTGCTTGTACGCGATATTGGTGGTATTGCTATACTTTTTGTTATGCCTTTGGTATTAATTGTAACTATTACCTTAATTCAAGATAGTACCTTTAAAACAGTTTCCGATGCTAAAATTCCTATTCTTGTTGTTAACAACGACCGTGGTCATGTTTCAGAAACTATTTTAGAAGGATTAGAAACATCCAATGCTTTTGAGGTTCATATAAAAGCCACTGAAGACCTAGCAAAAGACTTAGTATTTAAAGGAAAATACCAACTAGCCATTGTTATTCCTGAGAATTTAAGCTCTGGTTTAGAGCAAAAAGTTGCCCAAAATGTCGATGGTATTATTGCCAAGTTTGGATTGGAAGACGCAAGTGATGAGAGTCTAAAACCGATGGTAGAAAGTAAAGAAGTTAAACTTTATTTCGATCCTGCCACTCAGTTAACATTTAAAAGCTCCGTTAAAAATGGCATTGATAAAATGGTGTCTCAAATTGAGACCCAATCTATTTATAAAGCTTTTCAAGAGCAAATTTCTGACGATCCAACGGAAGCTATTTTCGAGACTGAAAACTTTATCACCTTTAAAGAAATTTTACCTATAACCAACGATAAAGAAATCATACCTAACTCTGTACAACACAATGTCCCTGCTTGGACTTTGTTTGCTATCTTTTTTATTATAGTTCCTCTTTCAATAAATATAGTGAAGGAAAAAAGTCAGGGCACTTTTGTAAGGTTACGAACCAATCCGGTTTCTTATGCCACTGTTTTAGGAGGGAAAACCTTAGTTTATTTAGTGGTTTGTCTGATTCAATTTGTTTTAATGTTATCGGTTGGTGTTTTTCTATTTCCTGCCATTGGCCTACCTACCTTGGATGTATCCGGAAGATTAGCCTTACTTTTTGTGGTCGCGATTTTTGCCGGCTTAGCCGCCATTGGCTTGGGACTGTTATTAGGAACCATTGCAAAAACCCAAGAACAATCGGCCCCTTTTGGAGCCACTTTTGTAGTTATTTTAGCTGCACTTGGTGGTGTATGGGTTCCGGTATTTATTATGCCTAAGTTCATGCAAACACTTTCTAATATTTCGCCAATGAATTGGGGCTTAAACGCTTTTTACGACGTATTTTTGCGTCAAGGAACTTTATTGGATATATTGCCCGAAATTAGTTTGCTATTCTTATTTTTTATAGCAACCACACTTATTGCCATTGTTTATAATGAAAAGAAAAACAGCGTTTAAACCAAAAGAAATCACGCATACTAGCCAAGTACGAGTGCGCTTTGTGGAAACAGACCCTTTAGGGATTGTTTGGCATGGCAATTATATTCAGTATTTTGAAGACGGTAGAGAAGCTTTTGGCAGGCATCATGGTATTTCTTATTTAGATCAAAAAGAATACGGCTTTGCCACTCCAATCGTTAAATCCAGTACCGACCATAAACTCCCTTTACGCTATGGCGATATTGCAACTATCAAAACAATTTATGTAGATAGTTTGGCTGCTAAAATGGTGTTCCGATATGAAATTTACAACCAACACGACCAATTGGTATGTACCGGTGAAACCATTCAGGTATTTGTAGATAAAATTGGCGAAGGCGATTTATGGCTAACCATTCCTTCCTTTTTTATGGATTGGAAAAAAAACGTGGGTTTATTAGATGAATAAAACGTACGTTTCATATAATAATATTATCTCTTCACTTGGGTTTAATAGTGAAGCTGTGGTTGAAAACATTCACCAAGAAGTTTCAGGTTTGGAATTAATTAAAAATTCACAAGTCCTTCCTGACCCTTTCTATTCAGCTTTAATTCCTTCTGACAAATTAGAAGAAGCCTTTCAAGCCCTTCAACCTAAAAAGGATTATACCCGTTTGGAGAAAATGATGATATGTTCTTTACATGAGGTTATTCAAGCTTCAAACCTACCTTTAAACGATCGCGTTGGATTGATTATTTCCACAACAAAAGGAAATATCGATGCTTTAGATGACACTAATCCATTTCCAAAGGAACGCGCTTATTTAAGCGAACTAGGCAAACATATCAAAGAGTTTTTCGGATTTAAAAATGAGGCTATAGTTGTATCAAACGCCTGTGTCTCGGGGATTTTAGCAGTAGCTATTGCAAAAAGATACCTTCAACAAAACACGTACGACCATGTTTTTATAGTTGGTGGAGATGTGGTCACGGAATTTATCCTTTCTGGTTTCAATTCGTTTCAAGCATTAAGCCATGAACCATGTAAGCCATACGATAAAAACAGGACTGGAATTAATATTGGTGAGGTAGCGGCAAGTGCCCTTATCACTACTAATTCTGAAAATCTAGTAAAAGAAGCTGTTGAGATTCTTGGTGAAAGTTCTTGTAACGATGCCAACCATATTTCTGGTCCATCTAGAACCGGTGAAGGGTTATACCGCAGTATGAAACAAGCTTTAAATCAAGCAGATTTAACTGCTCAAGACATCGACTATATTTCTGCACACGGTACCGCCACCCTGTTTAACGACGAGATGGAAGCCATAGCTATAAACAGATTAGAATTACAACAAGTACCCCTAAATAGTTTGAAAGGCTATTTCGGGCATACCCTAGGCGCATCCGGGCTATTGGAAACCATTGTAGGAATGCACTCCTTAAAAAACAACACACTTTATGCGTCTAAAGGTTTTGACACTCTAGGAGTTTCACAACCCATTCATGTGATCAAGAAAACCACATCCAAACAATTAAACACCTTTTTAAAAACAGCCTCCGGATTTGGAGGTTGTAATACGGCCATTATATTTAAAAAAATAACACCTTAGAAATCATGTCTAAAAACCCTATAAAAGCTATAGATGCTATTCAAGAAGCTCAAAAAATTGCTTTTGCTCCCTTTGTATTCCAAGCAGTTGTTTCCTTGAGAAACCTTGGTATTTTCGACCTTATTTTTGAAAGGAGAAGAAAAGGAGGTATTTCAATAGAAGATATTGCGAAAGAATTATCACTTAGCACTTATGGCGTAGGTGTTTTATTAGAAATTGCAGAAAGTTCAAATATTGTTTCAAAAGATGACAACAATCACTACGAATTAACAACTATTGGGTACTATTTAAATTCCCATAAAACGGTAGATGTTAACATTAACTTTACGCAAGAAGTATGTTATAAAGGATTGTTTCATTTAGAGGAAGCTATTCAAACAGGAACTCCTGCAGGTTTAAAAGAATTAGGCGATTGGAATACCATTTACGAAGGCCTATCGAAATTAACGCCAAAGGTTCAAAAAGCTTGGTTTGAATTTGACCATCATTATTCAGACGATGTGTTTCAAGAAGCTTTAGAAACGGTTTTTAGAAACAACCCAAAAACCATATACGATGTAGGTGCAAACACTGGAAAGTTTACTATTAGTGGTAGCAAATACAACGATACGGTTTCTATTAAGATGGTGGATTTACCAGGGCAATTAAAAATTGCTTTAAAACATGTAGCCGAAGCAGGATTTGCAGACAGAGTAACACATCATGAAATAGATTGGTTATCAGAAAACCCTCAATTACCTAAAGGTGCAGACACCATTTGGATGAGTCAGTTTTTAGATTGTTTTTCGGAAGTTGAAATCCTAACCATATTAAAAGCTTGTGCCGCTGCAGTCAATGATGATGGAGAAATTCTCATCATGGAAACTTTTACAGACAGACAGCGTTTTGACAATGCCAAATTTATACTTGAAGCCACTTCGTTATACTTTACAGTTATGGCCAATGGAAACTCTAAAATGTACCCTGCCAAGGTATTTATGAAGCTTATAGATGAAGCTGGATTGGCCCTTAAAGAAGATATTGCTGTTGGAGAATACCACACCATACTAGTATGTAAAAAAAAGTAATTACTAATGACAACTAATTATAACATAAGCTCTTATTGCCATATAAAGAACCATCAAGTTTCTTTAAATGGTTCGGTTGTATTTAGTGAAGAACATTCAAGTTTCTCTGAATTTATTAAAGCAGCATACAAAGCCCAAGAGACGAAGTATCCTAAGTTTTTTAAAATGGACTATTTAAGTAAGTTGGCCTTTTTAGCCGCAGATATTTTACTTAAAAACCAGTCTTTAGATTCAGAAAAAGAAAACAACATTGCATTGGTGTTTTCAAATAAAGCATCAAGTTTAGACACAGATATATTACATCAAAAAGCCATTCAACATAAAGATAATTATTATCCTAGTCCAGCCGTTTTTGTATATACCTTACCGAATATTTGTTTGGGAGAGATAAGTATTAAATATAAGCTATATAGTGAGAATAGTTTTTTTATCTTTGAACGCTTTAGCGCCGACCATTTATTCACCTATTCCACTAATTTGTTAGATACAAATAAAGCAGAATCAGTACTTTGTGGTTGGGTGGAATTAGAAGGAGAAAATTACGAAGCCTTTTTATATATGGTTTCAAAAGAAGGTGCAATAGAACACAATAAACAGAACATAATAACATTATATAATACATAATATGGAAGATTTAAAACAAGAATTAAAAGAAAACATTATCGAGCAATTAAACCTTGAGGACATGTCTGTAGAGGATATTGCTGATGATGACATGTTGTTTGGAGATGGTTTGGCCTTAGATTCAATAGATGCTTTAGAATTAATTGTCATGCTTGATAAAAACTACGGTATCAAATTAACAGACCCAAAAGAAGGTCGTGCTATTTTTGAGTCTATCAATACTATGGCTGCGTATATTACTGAACACCGATCTAAGTAATTAAACATTACTACTTAGCTAGAAAATAGAAGGTTCAGCTTACCAAAGCTAAAAAAATCAATCGTTATCAAATAAAACAGCTTCCTGTTTAGCTGCTATTCAGCAGACAGGCCCTGTAAACACTATGAACAAAGGAGTTGCAATTACTGGTATGGGTATTATTTCTGCTATTGGAAACAATGTAGAAGAAAACTATCAGTCGCTTGTGGGTGCTAAAAAGGGAATTTCCAGAATTTCTAAAATAGAGACCATTCATAAAGACGAGATTATGGTAGGTGAAATTGCCTATACCAATACGGAGTTGGAGCAACTTTTAGGATTAACACCAGACAACAATTATTCAAGAACTGGTTTACTTGGTGCGCTTGCTGCCAAAGAAGCCGTTTCAAACGCTGGAATTAAAGATATTCATAGTTATAAAACCGGTTTGATTTCGGCCACTAGTGTTGGTGGTATGGATATGACCGAAAAGTATTATTACGATTACTTAGAAAACGAGTCCCATCGTAAATATATTGCTAGTCACCACGCTGGAGATTCCACTCAAAAAATTGCCGAACAATTAGGCATAGAAAAAAGTTTGGTAACTACTATTAGTACTGCTTGTTCCTCGGCCGCAAATGCCATTATGTTAGGAGCTAGACTTATAAAATCCGGTCAATTAGATCGTGTTATTGTTGGCGGTTCGGACTGCATGTCCAAATTCACCATTAATGGTTTTAAAACCCTGATGATTCTTTCGGACACCTATAACACCCCTTTTGATGATAATAGAAAAGGATTAAATTTAGGAGAAGCCGCTGCTTTTTTAGTTTTAGAATCTGAGGCCGTTGTAAACGCTGAAAACAAAACCGTTTTAGCATATGTAAAAGGTTATGGTAATGCCAACGATGCCTTCCACCAAACAGCCTCTTCAGATCACGGAGATGGCGCTACTTTAGCTATGGAAAAAGCACTTGAAGTTGCTGGCTATACACCTCAGGACATTGATTATATCAACGCACACGGAACAGCTACTGGAAACAATGATTTATCTGAAGGACGTGCAATAACTCGTGTTTTCGGGAATGAGGTTCCCGAATTCAGTTCCACAAAAGCTTATACCGGTCATACTTTAGCAGCAGCTGGAGCCATAGAAGCCGTATATTCCGTTTTGGCTTTACAGAACAATGTTATCTATCCGAACTTGAATTTTAAAACCCAGATGAAAGAATTGAGTATCACCCCTCAATTGGAACTAAAAGAAAAACCTTTGCAAACAGTTATGTCCAATTCTTTCGGTTTTGGAGGAAATTGTTCCACTGTTATTTTTTCAAAAAAACCATAACTCGTTTAGGTTTTAAAAACGTACTAGTTTAAAGTAACTATGAAAAAAGTCTACATCAATAGCATCTCGAGTATTACCGCTCAAAACACCTTTGATAATTCAGAGTTTCTTGACGAGGTCATTGAACATCACAGTCAGGTTGTTTTTGCTGTTGAACCAAAATATAAAGATTTTATACCACCAGCTGCAGCACGACGCATGGCAAAAGGTATTAAAATGGGAGTTTCTGCCTCTAAAATGGCCTTACTAGAAGCTGGACTTGAGCAGGTGGACGCCATTATCACTGGAACAGGAATGGGTTGTGTACGCGATTCTGAAAAATTTTTAGCCGGAATTATAGATAATAACGAGGAGTATTTAACACCAACCTCCTTTATTCAATCCACGCACAATACGGTTGGTGGGCAAATAGCTTTAGAGCTCCAATGCAAAGGGTATAATTTTACCTACGTTCATGCTAGCAATTCATTTGAGTCCGCTTTATTAGACGCAAAAATTCAACTAGAATTGAACGAAGCACAAAATATTTTAATTGGAGGTGTGGATGAGTTGGGAGATCACACAACCAAATTAAACCAAATTATTCATCATATTAAAGATGAAAATACACCTTCAAAAGAACTTTTAAAGTCAAAAACCAAAGGAACTATTTATGGTGAGGGAGCCAATTTCTTTGTGTTATCAAATAAAAAGCAAGAATCTTCGTATGCCGAAGTTGTTTCGGTAAGGATGTTTAATACTTTAGCTTTAGCTGATGTGACAGAAGAAGCCTTACAATTTTTAAAAGACAAGCATCTTCGTACGGAGGATATCGATGCGGTTATTTTGGGCTATAACGGGGATGTGGATTTTGATGGGTATTACCATGAATTAGCTTCAAGTGTTTTTAAAAACACCCAACAAGTGTATTACAAGCATCTTATTGGTGAGTTTCATACCGCTTCTCCATTTGGTGTAAGTATAGCTTCAAGAATACTAAAAACACAGCATATTCCTGAGGTTTTAAAATTAAATCATCTGGGCACATCAACATTTAAGCACATCTTACTTTACAACCAGTATCGTGGAGAAAATCATAATTTCACTCTACTTAAAACATGTTAAACTTTAAAACAGTAAACAGCTTAGCACTTATTATTTTAATAAGTTCCATAGTCGCTTACTTTTTAATTGGCCTTTCCTTATGGTGGTTCATCTTATTAGGATTGTTTTGGTTTTTACTAACCGCCTTAGGTTCTGGAAAAATTGGATGGAACTATCACATTAAAGCCCTTAACAGTCATCCCTCTGTTTCAAAAAATCAAGTTGCTATCACTTTCGATGATGGTCCACACCCCAATTACACCCCGAAAGTTTTAAATCTTTTAAAAAAGTATCAGGCCAAGGCCACATTCTTTTGTATTGGATTGCATATAGAAAGTCATCCAAAACTCTTAAATAAAATTATAAACGAAGGACATACTGTTGGAAATCACACCTATTCCCATAACAATATGTTTGGTTTTTTTAGTACCAAGCAAGTTATTGAAGAATTAGAGCAAACGAATACCTTGGTTTTTAAAAAAACCCAGTTAAAACTAAATCTCTACAGACCAGCTTTTGGCGTTACCAACCCACGAATTAAAAAGGCTTTAAAAGTAGTGAATCTCCAAGCCATTGGTTGGAACAAACGTTCCTTGGACACCACTAGATTAAGCAAAGAAGCCATTTTAAAACGAGTGACAAAAAACCTACAAAAAGGCGATGTTATTCTACTTCATGACACAAGTGAGAAAACCTTATGGGTTTTGGAACAGTTATTGTTAATTTTACAAAAGAAAAATTTAGAGGCTGTAACTATCGACACCCTATTTAATATAGAACCTTATGCGTAAAGTTGTTTTCCTATTATTTTTTGTTTCCCTTGCTATTCAAGCACAAACAAAAATGTCTGTTACCGAAGCCGAGGCCTTAAAAACTTTAGTAAAACAGCAGGCCTTAACCACCAAAACCATTTACAGCGATTTTACCCAATACAAACATTTAGACTTTTTGTCCAACGACATTGTAAGCAAAGGAAAACTGGCCTTTAAAACCCCAAATCTTGTAAAATGGGAATATACGGAACCTTATAACTATGCGGTAATTTTTAAAAACGAAACTCTTTTTATAAACGATGAAGGCAAGAAGAACCAAATAGATATGGGTTCTAACAAAATGTTTAAAGAGTTAAATACTTTAATAATAAACAGTATAAAGGGGGACATGTTTGATGATACAGCCTTCGATATTTCCTATTACAAAAAAGACAAACACCATGAAGTCCATTTTATTCCAAAAGATAAAAAGTCGTCCAAATACATCCAGGCCTTTCAACTTATTTTCAACACAAAAGGAGATGTTATTGAAGTAAAAATGATAGAACCTTCGGGAGATTTCACAAAAATCGTTTTCACAAACAGAGAACTGAACAAACCCCTTGCTGATGCGGTTTTTACTAATTAGTATTTGCTTTCTTTTTATTTCCTGTGGAAGTTACCCTAAAAAGCAACACCTGGAATTAAGTGATACCCCTTTAAAAAGTATAGAAAATCCATATTTCTCGGATGCGAGTATCGATTATGTCTATAAAGCATCCATTGATGTTTATAAACGAAATTTTAGTGGACTATTAATCATTAAGAAAATAGCAGAGGAACAACATCGAGTTGCTTTTACAACCGAAATGGGTAATAAGTTATTCGATTTCACTTTTACGGAAGACAACTTTCAGGTAAATTTTATTTTAGAAGAACTTGATAAAAACCTACTCATCCAGGTTTTAGAAAAAGATTTTAGAGTTTTGGTTACTCAAAACCTAATCATTTCTAACAGTTATACGAATATCCAGTATCCTGTTTACCAAACCCAGATTAACAATAAAAACCACTATTATTTCTTTGAAGACAATGAACTTACAAAAGTCGTTCGTTCCAAATATGGAAAAGAAAAGGTTCGTTTTCTATTTTCTGAAATAAAACACCGAATAGCTCACCAGATTAAAATAAAACACCAAAATATTCCACTCGAAATCAACTTAAAATCAATTATCCAATGAAAAATCTACTTTTAGTCGCCCTATTCACTGCACTTAGTTTACCTATATTTTCTCAAGTCAAGGTCCGTCCAGGTTTACGTATGGGTTTAAATGCTTCTAAAATTACAAATACGTCTAACTCCGAAAGAGTCATGGGACTTAATGCTGCCATGTTTGTCAACATTCATTTATCAGGATTTTATGAATTACAACCAGAATTAACCTACTCTAATCAAGGCGCTAAAGGAGAACACTATTCATATATTGATCCTTATTACGGAGATCTTGTAAGTGTAAAAAATGAAGATTTAAGCACCCATTATTTAGGAATGGCACTAGCTAATAAATTTTATTTTGTAAAAGATTTAGGATTGCATTTTATAGTTGGACCAGCTTTAGAGTTTAATGTATCGGATAACACTCATTCAGATATAACTCCTGTGGATTTGTCTTTATTTGGTGGAATTGGTTACGAATTTCCTATCGGTCTTGGAATAGAAGCTAGATTTAAACAAGGAATTATAGATGTAAGAGATGGATATTACGACTATTATTACGATGATACTAACAATGACTACTATAGCGGAAACAACAAGTTAAACTCCGTTTTTCAATTTAATGTGTATTACAAATTTGGTATGTAATACGTATCATCCACTAGACTAGATTATAGATTTTTGGTTTTTCAATTTAACCATCAGAAGGGATTAAAACCAAGTTGTATAATTAAGTACTTTATAAAAAAGGTTTCATTGAGGTATATTCCGGGTCTTTTCATAATTTTGACTTGAAATTATATCCAGAGAGAAACCTATTAAAATAGGTCTTGCTTATAAATTTAACCTAACAAAAAAACTAGGTATGTTGTTAAAAGATTTTTATAAAATAAACTCGCTTACTGTTGCCGAAAATTTAGCAACGGCTAAAATTACCATCAACAAAAATCATGAGATTTTTAAAGGACACTTTCCTGGGAACCCTGTTACTCCTGGGGTTTGTATGATGCAGATAATTAAAGAGCTTACAGAGCAAATTGTCGCAAAAAACCTGTTTATGGAATCATCTAGCAATGTTAAATTTATGGCGATTATCAATCCTGAAGTAACGCCAGACTTGGTGTTGGAATTAGATATCACAGAAACAGAAACCGGTTATAAAGTAAAGAACCAAACGACTTTTGATGATACTGTGGCATTAAAATTGACTAATACCTATAAAGTCATTTAAAACAATGTTATGATTAAGTTTTTATCAGTTTTTATATTTATTATAGGTTTATTTACCCTTTCTCAAAATTTGAGTGCCGTTCGCGTTGCCTATAAAGAAGCTGCTCAGGACCAAGAAAAAGTCCTAACTTTTTACAACATGCTTTCAAATGTTACTAAAGAAAGTCCTGTTGCGTTAGTAGCTTACAAAGGTTCTGCTATTGCTTTAAAAGCAAAATATGCAGGAAGCTTAAAGGAAAAAAAAGACGGTTTTACTGAAGGCGTTTCATACATAGAATTTGCTATAGAAAAAGAGCCAAACGCTATAGAACCTCGTTTTATAAGACTAGGTATTCAAGAAAACACTCCTAAAATTTTAAAGTATAAAGACCAAATAAGTGAAGACAAACTCTTTTTACTTAAACAATACCAGTACATTTCTTCAGAAAATTTAAAAGGCCATATAAAAGACTATATTTTACAGTCTAAGGTCTTTACAGATGAAGAGAAACAAATCCTTATCAGCCAATAACAACTATTTACAAGCTATTAAAACAGATGCAGCACTTTACATTCCTTTTATTCTTCTTTTTCACATTAACTCTATCGGCACAAGACCTTATTATCACCACAGATAATGAAGAAATTGCTTCAAAAGTGGAAGAAATTCACATTGAAACTATTTCCTATAAAAAAACAGATAACCTAGCAGGACCTACATACTACATTAAGAAATCGGAGGTGTCGAAAATTATTTTCGAAAATGGAAATGAAGAAACTTTTGATGTTACAGCAGCGAATGGAGAACACCGTGCAATTTCTATGGAAGAAACCGAGGCATTTATAGAAGAATACATGGGACTATACTGCTACGACCATAATGGTTATTTGAAAAATCAATACAAAGCAAAGGTTGAAGGAGACTATTTAAGATTGACCTTGTGGAATAAAAACAAAACCAAAGAAATAAGTAGTTATTTATACGATTTTAAACGCGTATACAGCTTTAGGAAACCTGATGTACGTAGTGGTGATCTTGCCTATTTAAACATCCATGTTCCTGTTTTAGTAAACGAGAAAAAAGACAAGTGGGAAAGACTAAAATTAGTTATCAGTGTAGAAGGCCATGATAACGCCGAATCCATTATAAATGCATTAAAACATTACAACTACCTACTAAAAAATAAAAGTAAAAAACCTGGTCAAAAATTTTAGTCCTAAATATTATAACTATCTCTTTGAATAAGAAGAAAAATCAGTAATTTCGGAGCTATAACTAAATAAGGCCTCCTATAAGTGAACAACGAGCTTATTAGACAAAAAATTACCGATTTACATGTATGTGTTATCATTCCAACATACAATAACCATCGTACCCTAAAACGGGTTTTAGATGGGGTTTTGGAATTAACCAATAACATAATTATTGTTAACGACGGTTCCACCGATGCCACTGCCAACATTTTAAAGGATTACCAAGAGCTACACCAAATACATTTCCCTCACAATAAAGGCAAAGGAATTGCTTTGCGAGAAGGATTTAATCAGGCAATTTCTTTAGGTTATCATTTTGCTATTACCATTGATTCCGATGGGCAACATTTTCCTAGTGACATTCCAAATTTCATTAACGAACTAGACACACATGAAGGCGAAGACCTTTTGATAATTGGTTCTCGAAACATGGAGCAAGAAGGTGTTCCAGGAAAAAGTAGCTTTGGAAATAAATTTTCAAACTTTTGGTTTTGGATAGAAACGGGCATCAAGCTTAAAGACACCCAATCTGGCTTTAGGTTGTATCCTTTAAAAGTTATTAAAGACCTGAAGTTTTACACCTCAAAATTTGAGTTTGAAATTGAAGTTATAGTAAAAACGGCATGGAAAGATATTGAAGTAAAAAACATGCCTATTAAAGTTCTTTACGATGAATCTGAGCGTGTATCTCACTTCAGACCCTTTAAGGATTTTACTAGAATTAGCATTTTAAATACCTGGTTGGTTTTTTTAACAGGAATCTATTATTTTCCTAGACGGGTTTTTAGACATATTAAAAAAAAAGGCTTTAAACGATTTTTTACTGAAGATTTATTAGGTAGCAACGATTCGCCAAAAAAGAAAGCCCTATCCATTGCCTTAGGGACTTTTATAGGCTTCTCGCCACTTTGGGGGCTACAGACTTTTTTAGCTATTACCCTAGCTATTTTTCTTAAATTAAATAAAGCCATATCTTTTGCTTTTTCCAACGTTAGTTTACCTCCCTTTATCCCCTTTATTATTTACGCAAGTTTAGAGTTGGGTCAGTGGATTTTAGGCGAAAGAATCTCCTATTCTATAGAAGAAATGATAGAAAATTTTGAGGCATTTGAACATCTAAAAACGTATATTGTGGGCAGTTTTACCCTATCCCTTATTGGAGCCCTTGTTTTTGGTCTTATAGGATATATTTTCTTCAGTTTTTTTAATAAGAAGAACATGGCGTTAAAGAATGACTAATTTTTTTTATAACATACACACCTACTTAGCCTCAAGGAAAATTGTAGGCTTTTTTGCCTTAATTCTAATCGTTTTTAGTTTAGGTTTTCTAGCTTCAAATATTACTTTTGAAGAGGACATCACCAAGCTTATTCCTATAAACGAAGAAAACTCCGACGCCCAAAGAGTTTTAAAATCTGTTAATTTTGCCGATAAAATAATTGTGAATATCAAAAGGGAATCCTCGGGTTCCATCAATGATTTAACACAATACGCCACCCAGTTTATTGATAGTATAAACCATAACTCAAGCAAGTATTTTACTAAAATTCAGGGGAAAGTTGCTGACGAAGACATACTCAACACCTTAGATTTTGTTTATAACAACCTACCCCATTTCTTAGAAGCATCCGATTATAAAACCATAGAAAACAAGCTTCACAAAGACAGTATTGAAGCCATCACCGTAGCCAATTACAAAACCTTGATTTCACCTTCTGGCATGGTTGCTAAAGAAACCATATTAAGAGATCCCTTAGGTTTATCGTTTTTAGCTTTAAAAAAATTGCAGCTCTTAAGTTTCGGCAACGATTTTACCATGCAAAATGGTTTTCTAATAAGTCAGAACAAAAAGCATATTTTACTATTTATCACGCCTACTTACCCCTCTAGCGAGACTTCGGAAAACGCCATTTTTGCAGAGCAACTTTACCATATAAACTCTAAATTAAATCAAGAGTTTCATGGCAAAGTAAGTAGCGAATATTTTGGTGGTGCTTTAGTAGCTGTTGCCAATGCCAAACAGATAAAAAAAGACATTCAATTAACTGTGGGGATTGCCATTTCAGTTCTACTGTTAATTTTAATCTTGTTCTACAGAAAATTAAGTGTGCCTGTCATTCTCTTTATTCCTACAGCTTTTGGTGCCTTACTAGCTGTCGCTTTACTTTATTTAATTCGGACAAAAATCTCGGCAGTTTCCTTAGGAATTGGTTCGGTATTGCTTGGTATTACACTTGATTATGCTTTGCATATTTTAACTCATATTCGCAGTAACAGCCATATAAAAGCCCTGTATCAAGAAATTACCAAGCCTATTTTAATGAGTAGCTTAACAACGGCTTTGGCATTTTTATGTTTGTTGTTTTTAGATTCGCAAGCACTTCAGGATTTAGGACTTTTTGCTGCTATTAGCGTTCTTGGGGCTTCAACTTTTGCGTTAATTTTCATTCCTCTAGTTTACAAATCAAAAAATGAAGCGGTAAAAAAAGCCACAGTTTTAGACAAAATAGCTTGTTATCCACTTCATAAAAACAAATGGGCATACATTGGTTTGGCGCTCCTGTTTTTCATAAGTTATTTTACCTATAAGCAAGTAACTTTCAATAATGATTTAGCTAATTTAAACTTTGAACCTACCGAGCTTCGCGAAGCACAAAACAGATTAGATGCTTTAACCAACATCAATTCCAAATCGGTTTATATTGCTGCTTATGGAACTAATGAGCAAGATGTTCTAGAAGCAAATGACGGGGTATTTTCAACCTTAAAAAGCCTAAAGGAAAACGATAGCATCATAGGATTTAGCTCGATAAGCACTTTAATAAAATCTGCCGAAATCCAAAAGCAGCAGCTAGCCGATTGGAGAAACTTTTGGACTGAGGAAACCAAACAACAAACTAGAGAAAACCTAATTAAAAGCGGATTGGAATTAGGCTTTAAGCCCCATAGTTTCGAAGAATTTTACACCCATTTAAATTCTGATTTCGGAGTTTTACATGCCGTAGGGTTCAAAGATTTTAATCTTATTTCCATAGATGATTATATAGCAAGCAAGGACAATTTTACAACTATTACCACCTTAGTAAAGTTAAAAGATGAACACGCTGATAACTTATTCAAAAAGTTTGAAAATTCCCCGCAAACTCTGGTCATAGACAGAAAACAAATGAATGAAACCTTT
Source organism: Xanthomarina sp. (assembly GCF_035306605.1). NCBI lineage: Bacteria > Pseudomonadati > Bacteroidota > Flavobacteriia > Flavobacteriales > Flavobacteriaceae > Xanthomarina > Xanthomarina sp. The sequence continues at coordinate 38,354 of NZ_DATGNR010000012.1, forward strand.
TTAGGAAATCTAAAAACCGATTTCAACAACTTGGTTGGTTATTCCTTTTTTGTTGTGTTGATTCTTTTGTTGCTCTTTTATCGAAGCTTTTCTTTAACCTTAATAACCCTACTTCCTATTGCCTTAACTTGGGTACTAACCATTGGGATTATGGGTTTACTGGGTGTAGAATTTAATATTTTCAACATTATTATTACCACGTTTATTTTTGGTTTAGGTATTGATTATAGCATCTTTATTACCAATGGCTTACTCCATGAATTAAGAACAGGGGAAAGCTCTTTACCAACACATAAAACTTCTATTTTACTTTCTGTAATTACCACTATTTTAGGTGTTGGGGTTTTAATATTTGCAAAACATCCAGCCTTACATAGTATTTCATTGGTATCGTTGATTGGTATCTTATCGGCCATGTTTATTTCGTTTACCTTACAACCCCTTCTATTCATGTTTTTTGTAGGAAGTAAGCATAGCAAACCTTCACCATTTCTCATGTTCGTTCATTCTTCCATCTCATTTACTTATTATGGTTTGGGTGGATTATTTTTATCCCTACTCGGAATTGCTTTTATGAAGGTGGTACCAATAAGTATGAAAATTAAAATGAATTGGTTTCATAAAATCATGTCGAAGTTTATGAAATCTGTTTTGGATTCTTATCCATTTTTCAAAACCAAAGTTATAAACGAGACGAAAGAAAACTTTGAAAAACAAGCCGTAATTATAGCCAATCACACCTCATTTTTAGACATTTTGGCTATAGGAATGCTGCATCCAAAAATGATTTTCTTGGTTAACGATTGGGTTTACAACTCTCCATTCTTCGGAAAAGCTGTGAAATTAGCAGGCTTTTATCCAGTATCTAGTGGCATTGAAAAAGGGGTTGACCATCTTCAGAAGAAAGTAGACCAAGGTTATAGTTTAATGGCTTTTCCAGAAGGAACCCGTTCTTATACCAACAAAATGAAGCGCTTTCATAAAGGAGCTTTCTTTTTGGCTGAACAATTTAAACTAGATATTGTACCAGTAATTATTCATGGAAACTCAGAAGTTCTTCCGAAAGGAAATTTCGTTATAAAAAAAGGGGTTATTACGGTTAAAATCTTAGAACGAATTCCATTTGAATCTGAGATGTTTTCTGGAACCACTAGAGATACCACAAAACTTATCAGCAGCTATTTTAAAAATCAGTTTCATGCATTTAGAAAGGAAACTGAAGATGAAACATATTTTCATAAAATGGTTTTAGAAGAATTTAGGTATAAGGGAGATGCCTTATACCAACGGGTAAAATCAGACCTAAAAGCAAATAAAACGGTTTATAAAACCATCATGGATTCGGTTGGAGAAAAAGACACTATTCTGCATGTTTCAAAAACATGTGGACAGTTAGACTTCTTATTGGCTTTAGATGGTCCGGATAGAAAAATTTTCACATATTTTGAAGATGCACCCGTTGGTAAGATTATTAAAAACAGTTACCTCAGCAACAACCATTATAAAATTTCAGTTTTTGATACCCTTGAAAAGGTATTACAACAACAAGCGAACCTGTTGATTTTAGATGAGATCCCTTTCACAAACAAGCAGCTTGAAGCCGTTATTTCAAATGGGGTTACTAAAATTATTTTGTTACATTCAAACTTAGAGTTATCTTCAGAAATAATTAAAAATCAATTATTTGAAGTGAGTTATCAAACTGAAGACGTAATGATATTAACCAAAACAGGAGGTATTTGAAACCAAAATCAAAATACGATGTTGTTATTGTAGGCAGTGGTTTAGGTGGCCTTGTATCGGCAGTCATTCTTGCGAAAGAAGGTTACAAAGTTTGTGTTTTGGAAAAAAATCAGCAGTATGGCGGCAACCTTCAAACCTTTGTTAGAGACAAGTCTATTTTCGATACTGGAGTACATTATATTGGGAGTTTAGATCAAGGGCAGAACCTATATCAATACTTTAATTATTTAGGGATAATGGACGAACTTGCCCTAAAAAAAATGGATGAGGAGAGCTTTGATGTTATTACTTTTGACGACGATAACAAAGAGTATAATTATGCGCAAGGCTATGAGAAATTCTCAAAGAATTTAATTGAAGACTTTCCTGAAGAAGCTAAAGCTATTCACGCTTACTGCGATAAAATAAAAGAAACCTGTGACAAATTTCCCCTTTACCGTTTAAAACTTGGCAGACCATATGCCGATGGCGTTTTTAAATTACAAATTCGTGAATTTCTAGAATCCATTACAGACAACAAACGCTTGCAAGCAGTCTTAGCCGGCACTAATTTTTTATATGCTGGTGATGGCTATAAAACCCCTTTTTATGTGCATTCCTTATCTGTAAACTCATACATTCAAAGTGCGTATAGATGTTTAAATGGCGGTAGTCAAATCACCAAACTATTAATACGAAGACTTTTAGAAACCGGGGGCGAAGTTTATAAATATCATGAAGCCACAAAGTTTCAATTTACGGACGATAACATACGTTCTGTTATTTGTGAGAACGGCAATGAGATTCAGGCCGACCTATTTATTTCCAACATCGATCCAAAAGTCACACTAAAGCTTATTGAAGACGGAAAGTTAAGAAAATCATACACAAACAGAATTAAAAACATAGAAAGTACCATTGCTGCTTTTAGTTTATACATTGTTTTGAAACCTGGCAGTTTCAAGTATTTAAATAAAAACTACTATCATTTTAAATCGGTAGATGCTGTATGGAATGCCCAACATTACACCCAAGAGAGCTGGCCTGAAAACTATATGTTATCCATGGGTGTTAAGAAAAACAACGATGCATATGGCGATAATATTACCATTATGACCTACATGCGTTATGAAGAAGTAGAACCTTGGGAAAACACTTTCAATACGGTTGCTAACAAAAACGACAGAGGGCAAACCTACGAGGAATTCAAAAAAGAAAAAGAAGAAAAAATCATTAAAGAATTAGAGAAAAAATTCCCAAATATTCGCGAGTGTATTCTTGAAACTTATAGTTCATCACCACTATCGTACAGAGATTATATTGCCACAAATCGTGGTTCTATGTATGGTTACTCTAAGGATGTTAATAAGTCTATGCAAACCTTTATTTCGCCTAAAACTAAAATTGAAAACTTATTATTTACGGGCCAATGTATGAATATGCATGGTATTTTAGGTGTTACTATTGGAGCTGTTGTAACCTGTTCCGAAATTTTAGGTCAGGAATATTTGTTGAATAAGATTATTGAAGCTAACAAGCCATCAGAATCAACACAAGCATGAGACTAAGTCATTACATTTTATCCTTATTTACACTCCTCTTTTTAATGTCGTGTGGTGTGGCGAAATCTTTAAAAGATTCACCAGATGTAAGCGCATACAACACAAATATTCCAACACGTGAAAAAATTTCTGACACTTCCTTTACTACCGAAAACGGGTATTTAACAAAAAACAAATTTGGACAATGGGAATTATATATTGCTGGAGATCCTTATCAAATAGGTCTAAACACCGGAAGTTTAACTGAGGAGCTTTTTATAAAACAAGAACATGCCTTTTTGAGCAAAGTGGATGACTTGGTACCATCAAAATTTAAACAATATTTACTACGAAAAGTATTGGCCTGGTACAACCGTAAAATGCATTTACATATACCTGAAGAATACAAGGCTGAAATATTAGGCATTTCAAAATATGCCGGAGACACTTATAATTATGTAGCAGACGATTATTTGCGAATCCTTTATTTCCATAGTGCGCACGATATTGGTCACGCCCTTCAAGATTTGATGTTGGTTGGCTGTTCATCTTTTGCTGCTTGGGGAGATAAAACCGAAGATGGGCAATTACTTATAGGAAGAAATTTTGATTTTTACGCTGGTGACGATTTTGCTAAAGACAAAATAATTGCCTTTGTAAAGCCAACCAAGGGCTACAACTTTATGTCGGTTACGTGGGCAGGCATGATAGGTGTCGTTTCTGGCATGAACGACCAAGGATTAACTGTCACCATAAACGCTGGAAAATCGGATATTCCTTTTGTAGCCAAAACTCCTATTTCTATACTTACTCGAGAAATTTTACAATACGCTTCCACTATTGAAGAAGCCATTGAAATTGCTAAAAAGCGCCAAGTTTTTGTGTCAGAATCCATTTTAGTGGGAAGTGCTAAGGACAATAAGGCCGTTACTATTGAAGTCTCACCAAAGAATTTTGGGGTTTATGAAGTTGAGAACACCAATCAATTAATTTGCAGCAATCATTTTCAAAGCGAAGCTTATGCGAATGATAAAAACAACAGCAACCATATCGCAGAAAGTCATTCCCAATATCGTTACGATCGTATGGAGGAACTTTTAAATAAAACCCCTAAACTTACCCCACAACTAGCCGTGGATGTGTTACGGAATAAAGAAGGATTAGAAAACAAATCCATTGGTTATGGAAACGAAAAGGCCTTAAATCAGTTATTGGCTCATCATGGCATTGTTTTTAAACCAAAAGAAGGCTTGGTTTGGGTCTCTTCAAATCCCTATCAATTAGGCGAATTCGTGGCTTATAATTTAAACACTATTTTTAGGGAAGGTCCAGAAAATAAGCAAGCCAATCCTTTAAATAACAAAGATTTGACTATTGAAGAAGATCCGTTTCAATACACAAAAGCATATTTAAACTATGAAACCTACCGGATTTTAAGAAGGAATGTTGCTAAAGCCATAAATAATAAGGAGCATTTGAGTACAGACCAACTCCTTGAATTTCAAAATACCAATCCGGAATATTGGGAAGTTTATTATTTAACGGGAAAGTACCTTTATGGTAAAAATTATTACAGAGCCGCATTGCGTGCTTTTGAAAAAGCAAAAACTAAAGAAATTACAACAGTTCCTGACCAAGAACAGATAGATTTGTACATTAAAAAGATTAAAAGGAAATTAAACAAATGATTCCCGAAATAGAAAAAGCATCAGCCCAAGATATAAAAGCCTTTCAAGAGGAAAAATTGAGAGACTTATTACAGTATTTAAACACGCATTCGCCCTATTACAAGCGCGTGTTTAAAGAACAGCATATTGATATTAATTCTATCCAAACTCTTGAAGATTTAACCAAGATTCCAACCACTACCAAAGATCAGTTGCAACAATACAACAACGATTTTTTATGTGTGCCAAAAAATAAAATCATCGATTATGTTACCACATCTGGTACTTTAGGAGATCCTGTAACTTTTGCTTTAACTGACAACGATTTAAACCGTTTAGCCTATAACGAAGCAATATCATTTGCCTGTTCAGGAGTAACGGAAAATGATGTCATGCAACTTATGACCACGATAGACCGACGTTTTATGGCCGGTCTAGCCTATTTTCTTGGAGCTAGAAAATTAGGAGCAGGAATTATTCGCGTTGGTGCTGGAATACCTGAGTTGCAATGGGATTCTATTTTAAAATTTAAACCAAGCTATTTAATTGCTGTTCCCTCCTTTTTATTAAAATTGATAGAACACGCCAAACAAAATAATATTGATTTAAAAAATTCTGGAGTAAAAGGAGCCATCTGCATTGGTGAGCCTTTAAGAAATCAGGATTTCTCATTAAATACCTTAGCAGAAAAAATAACCTCTCAATGGCCCATTGAATTATATTCTACTTACGCGTCAACTGAAATGAATACAGCGTTTAATGAATGTGAAAACCAACAAGGTGGGCACCAACATCCTGAATTGATTATTGTTGAAATTTTGGATGAAAACGACCAAGCAATTTCAGGAAAAGAGGTTGGCGAATTAACCATTACCACTTTAGGAATTGAAGGTATGCCATTGCTTCGTTTTAAAACCGGAGACATGGTTCAAGCACATACAGAAGTGTGTGGCTGCGGAAGAAACACCATGAGATTAGGCCCTGTAGTTGGTAGGAAAAAGCAGATGATAAAATATAAAGGCACCACCTTATATCCACCAGCTATGGATAATATTTTAAACGATTTTAACGAAGTAGACTGCTATGTTATTGAAATTTCAAGCAACGACATCGGTACAGACGAAATCTGTATTAAAATAGCCACCAACACGCCAACAGACAACCTATTAACGACAATTAAGGATCATTTTAGAGCCAAACTAAGAGTTTCACCACGCATAGAAATTCACGATAAAAAGGAGATTCTAAAACTGCAGTTCCCAATTATGAGTAGAAAACCTGTTATGGTTATTGATAAACGTCATAGTGAGGCTTAAACTTTTAGGGACACTTTGTTTTAATTCCCTACATTTTTGAATAAATAACTTTTGCCAAAATCATATATAAAATTTACTTATTTTAGTCCTAATCAAAATAGAAAATGTTTTTATAGCTTTCATGTATAAAATTATCAAAGCTGTTCATTAAAAAAATAAAATTATGTCAGAACAAAAAGTATTTCAAGCAAGTCCGGAAAGTATAGGAAAAGCAAAGCAATTACGCCTTTTCGCTTTTTTGGCTTGGATTGTGGCCATAGCCCTGCAGGTTTTTGCCATTTTTAAATTAATACACAATGAAACCATGGTTTGGTTAATAGTTTCTATTGTGGTTATTTTAGCCTTGTCCATTACCGGATCAATGCTTTGGAAAAAAGCAAACCGATTAGATCCTGCTTCAGAAAAAGATAAGGTAAAGTTCTTTGTTCAAAACCAATTAGGAGCCATCATGGGTGTTTTAGCCTTTTTACCTTTGGTTATTCTCATTTTCATGAACAAAGATCTTGATGGAAAAACTAAAGGAATTGCAGGTTCTGTAGCGGTGGTTGCCATGCTTATAGCTGGTATTTCTGGCGTTGATTTTAATCCTCCTTCTATTGAACAATACACTAAGGAAATTAACGAACAAACTAGTGTTTTAAAAGAGCTTAATTATGATAAAGACCAGGTGTATTGGACCAAGGCAGGAAATAAATACCACATTTTTGAAGATTGTCAACACATTAAAGGAAGAGATGAAATAAGCCATGGTACCGTAAAAGAAACTTGGGAACAAAAAGGAATTTCAGAGCTTTGTAAAACTTGCGAAAAGAATGCTAAAGCAAAAATAGAATAACCTTCAAACCTCTGATTAAGATTTACCAAAAAAAAAACGCTTGTAACTTTTATTTACAAGCGTTTTTTTGTTCTAGTTATCTTTGTTTAGGATATACTAGCACACTAACTACATTATAAGGTAATTGTTTTAAAGCCGTTTTCTTGCAAACCAAATAAGTAGATAAACCCATCCGGTGAAAATGCTATAGAACTGTGGAAGTCTGATTTCTTCAATTTCAGGTGATTCATCGCTGCTTCACAAACAACCAAGCGAATTCCAGCTTTTTCACTAGTTTCAATCGTAGACATTAGGCTCTCATCGGTAGCTACATCTTTAACTACGGGTCCAATTAACACCACTTCAAAATTTAATTCTGGATTAGAAGCTTTTAGTCCTACCCCCGTTCTAACTGCTGCTTGAAAGTAACGAGAATTGGAAACGAGGATGGCGTAATTCCCATCCTTCTTTACAGAATTCTCAATATCCGATACACTTAATGATTGTGCCATCATTGGACTGTAAAAAAGAGATCCCACAACAACAAAAAGGATCATTAAAAACTGTTTTTTCATAGGTTTATTATAAAATTAGATTAATACTAGGCTGAACTAACATTGTTATTCCAAAGATAGGCTATCCTTGGGATTCTAAATGTAACCTATGTTACCGAATGACCTTTATTAGTGAAACTTTAATAAGGTTTATTTCGCAAGTAGCACGACAAAATTAATCATAGTACTTGATTGGAGTTCCCTTCCTAAGTTGTCTTCAAGTACCTAGGTGCGACTTCATTTATATAGAAAACAATCTCCGTATTAAAACGTCCGATTATTCTATTAAGTTTTAACTTCGCGCAGAAGAAAATTATAAGAATTATCTCTATGAATAATCAGGGACAAAGCAAAAAAGGAAGAGCTTGGATTCTAGCTGCTTTAATGCTTACTATGGCATTAGCTGCCATGGATGGAACTATAGTAGCCACCGCTATTCCTCAAATTGTTGGTGACTTAGGTGGGTTTTCATTATTCAGTTGGTTATTCTCCATTTATCTACTAATCCAAACAATTACGATACCTATATATGGTAAACTAGCTGATGTATATGGACGTAAACCCATTCTTATTTATGGCGTCATTGTATTTCTATTGGGATCTGCTGCTTGCGGTGGAGCTTGGGACATGGTAAGTTTAATTGTATTTAGAGGACTTCAGGCTGTAGGAGCCGGTGCTATTATGGCTACCGTTAATACCATTGCAGCTGACATATATACCTTAGAAGAGCGCGCTAAAATTCAGGGATGGCTATCTAGTGTTTGGGGCGTTTCCGCTATTTTAGGCCCAACTTTAGGCGGTGCTCTTGCCGACTACGCTTCTTGGCGTTGGATATTTCTAATTAACATTCCAATAGGCATAGGATCTATTATATTGATTAACATTTTTCTTACAGAAAACAAACCTACAAAACATATTAAAATTGATTGGCTTGGTGCTTTAGCCTTATTGGTTACAGGAGCTTTTATTATGTTTGGTTTGATGCAAGGCGGACAATCATGGGAATGGATATCCTATGAAACACTGGTTTTTATAGGAATAGCTCTTGTTTTGGTTATAACCACTATGAAAATTGAATCCCGTGCTGAAAGTCCGATACTACCAAGATGGGTGTGGCGAAAACGCGTGCTTGTAGGTGCTAATCTAGCTACTATTGGGATGGGATGTATGACTATGGGGCCCAATATGTTTATACCGGTTTTTTCACAATCGGTTATAAATGTTGGTGCTATTGCTGCTGGTTTTATACTGGCTAGTATGAGTATTACATGGCCTATATCCTCATCCCTTTCCGGAAAATTATATTTACGAATAGGATTTAGAAATACAGCTCTTTGCGGAATCTTCATAGTACTTATAGCTGTTTCAAGTTTCTTATTTATGCCATTCCCTGGTTCAGTAAGAGCATTGGTTGCAATACAATTACTTATGGGAGCTGGTTTTGGACTTATTTCCACCCCTTTAATGGTTGGTGTACAATCGACAGTGGAATGGGGACAACGAGGAGTTGTTACGGGTGCTAGTATGTTTTCAAGATATTTTGGGCAAAGTTTAGGAGCCGCCATTTTTGCAGCTATTTTCAATTCGGTGTTATTTGATAAATTAACTGAAGCGCCAGAAAATTTGCAAAATTCTCTACCCAAGGTGAATGAGGTGGTAGAAGTATTACAATCTGCCCACTCTAACGATACGGTTCAAAACTATTTGCAACAGTCATTTTTTGATTCAACCCATACTGTTTATATTGGTATACTTAGCGTAGGATTCCTAACACTCTTCGTGTTGCTGTTAACTCCAAAACACTTTGCAAGAATTGAAACGTTTTAGTCTAACTACGAAAATCTTATGCACAGTAACACCTTACTTAAGGGTACTGCAAGGAGTTATTCTATAATACTACTTTAGGGTAATACCATACTGTAACAAGAGCTCATTATTTATATCATTCTCTTTCAAAATATTTTCCAATAATTCTTCGGAAAGGTTATAAACCATAGCATTGATAAGTGTTTCAGTTGCCGACGGCATAGGTTTGTAATTAAATCTATCCGAATTCAAGTATCCTTTTTCCCAATTTCCATTATACCAATTGGCGTTTTCACACTCACAGAAATCATACTTAAAACTGCAATTACACGTTGGAAGCTCGACTCTATCCGGAAACAACAAGCCTAAAGTCAATCTATTATTAACCGCTCTATTTTGCTGTAATATTTCCCAATCCCAATAATATTCAAACTCTTTTATTACATGATAATTCCAGTCCATAACCTGATTAGCTGAAATTTGCTTCCAGTCTAAAATGGTTTTGAACTTATTTAATTGATTACTACTAAAATTAAAACTTATATAAATTTTATCCTTTAGTAATAACAACAGGTAATCTTTAGGAATATTCACTAGATACTTCAAAGTTATTTTACTTATTGCTTTTAATAATTTAAAATGAACGAAATTTCTACTATTTCATCGTAACAAGATAATCCTTTAGGCGTTTTAAGCTTTCTTTACATAGGTGAAGTTTTCCTTATCTAAAGTTAATTCGTCATTTAAAGTATAAGCAACTAAATGCCCTTCTTTAGCCACACTATAATCTAAACAACAAATATTATCCCTAAATACAGTTGGCTCTTCGCCATCTTTGAATTCCAACCAATAGTGACCAAAAAAGACCATCTTATCATCCTTTTTGTAATAGTTATTATCTTTTATGGATGTTGAATCAATTTTTATGTTTGGAAGATTTTTAATTTCCTGAACACTCATTTCCTTGTAGGTCTTATTCTTTAAGTCTTCCCACCATTTAAATCGCATTTCATTACGACGATGCTTGTACTTATCTAAGAAACCCTCTCCTGGAATTGTAATTTCTTTTCCTTTTAAGGTATTTTCAATCGCTCTGTACAATGCTCCTTTTTCGGTTTCCGATTCACGAATTAAAGCATCTGTAAGTTTGTTGTTTTCGAGATTATTTTTGAGATAATCAATACTATCATAATCCCAACAAGCATGAACGGCTCTAAAAGTTTCTGTTTCATAAAACAAAGGCAAGGTTTTAAACCACTCTAAATACATTTTAAATTCCTCTGGCCTGTCTTTAAAATGTTCTATTGTTTTGATATGTTGTTGGGTGTTTTTTTCTGAATGTTCTCTTAAATACTCTCCGTTGGCATCTTTCAAATGAAAACATAGCGCGTTATATTCATGGTTACCCATTAGGGCTATGGCAGTTCCATTATCTACCATATGCTTTACAATTTCTAAAGTTTCTCTATTTTTTGGCCCCCTATCAATATAATCGCCCACAAATAATACTTTCCTATCAGGATTTGGGTGGGAATAAAACTTGTGTTCCTTAGTATATCCTAACTTTTTAAGTAACATTTCTAGCTCATCTGCATGGCCATGAATATCTCCAATTAAATCAATCATTTTTTATTATTAGGTTGTTAGTTTTCGTTTATAAAGGTTGAATATAAACATCCAGTAGAAAAATTACAAAGGAACTTACTCTTTGATTTCAATATTTATAAGTTCAAAACAAATCGGCATAAAGCATCCCTAAAAAACATATTTAAAACGAATTTTCTTACAAAAAAAGTAGGATTTTTAAAATTTATTTCTTATATTGAGAACTCTCATTAAGAATCACATGAGGTGATAGCAACCTGCCCTAGCAGGCGAAGGTGCTAAAAACAATGAGCCTAACTTTTAGGAAAAGTATGTCAACAACCCAATTTCTTACTGATTTTATTACAACGTGTTTATTATAAACTAATAAACATAATGAGCCGTGTGTTCAGAAACCTAAAGTTCTAACAAGAACAGCTAGCTTTCTGTTGTGCAACGCTCTCAAATGAAGCCTGTGCTTGTATAGGTCCCTTGTGGTCTAGCTATATCGCATGCGCATAAACCATGAATTAATTTAAACCTACAAACTATGACAAATTTAACTTTCAATGAATTATTAAAAGAGCACAGGGACCTTCTTGATGATTCTACTTACGTTAATGAATTTGAATTCTATACAAGAGGAAAAACAGATGCCGAAAAACTTCAAAACCTCTTATTTATCGAAGAAACATATTGGATTTATGATTCAAGTTGGGACAATATAACTCTAAAAAGCGCAATTAGTATATGCCTGTAAGACTTAAAAATATTGAAAATATCATTCTAAAGAAGAAAAGCGAATCAACACTTGCATCGATACTAATCGAATATGCCACCTTAAGTCAAAAATTTGCAACCGCAGATAGTCAATCTTGGTATTTTAAGCAAGCTCAAGAATCGACAAATAGAAAACTAGAATCCTTACTAGAACGCTATAAAGAAATCCGAAGTTTATTTAATGAAAACAGTATAGACTACTTCATTCATAAAATCAATAAAAACAATTCCCATATAGCTCATCTCAAAGAAAATGGCATGAACTCTATAAGCTATTTAACCTGTACCTCATTGTCTGATGAAAATGCATTTATCACAGAGCTCATTCGCCTTAAAAGCAAAACAAAAACACTTATGCCTATAGACTATTATTTACAAAAGCCTGAGGAATTATTGATACTTATAAATTAATCATTAAAACCCAAGAAACTATGACCTTAAAAGAACTCCTACAAAACCATACATGGAAAAATGTATCTGCTAAGTTTTTAGAAATCTATCCTGAAGCCGAAGAAAATATAAAAGGCTATGAAATGGTTTTTGAAAGATTAAAAAAGATGCAACCTGAAGAAAATGATTTCGCCATTATAATTACAAAAGAAACGGATGAAGATGATGACTACTTTGAAGTTTCCGGTCTGCATAAACATCCAAAAACCAAAGAAGAAACGTATCCGCAAGAAATAGAATTTACTCCCTGGAGACAATGGTTAGGAATGGATATTTACCAAGCCAGTTTAGATAATTTTTCAGAACAGGAAATTGTGGTTCACTGTCTTTACGAAATGACTTTTGTAAGTTTTTCAGAAGAGGAAATACAAAAAGTACTCAAACGATAAGTAAGTGAGCGTATTAACTAACAAAATTAATTATTAACCAACAAAAATTAAAATTATGAAAAAAACGGACAAAACTAACAACCGTATCACCTTAGGAGGTGTAGATTACCCAAAAAACAATACCGCCGTTATTATGATGGGTGCTTTGGGAACCAAGAAAAAAGAAGTCGTAGAGGAACTACTTAATATAGAAGGAGAAGTATTTGGCTACGAGCGTGGCTTTCAAGACGTTTTAAAATCTGAAAAAGCGATAAACTATGCTAAAAGCATGAATAAACTAGACATTACAGCACTTGATATGTCAGATCCTATAGATATAACTAAGGCATTTAACGCGCTAAGTGACCATCCAGATTTTAATAGAGGAATGCCGCGTGAATTATCCTCTAAAATTGCATTAAGCGATAAAACCAATAAACCCAACCTCATCTTTTTAGATAAAGTTGGTGATGCCATAAACTATATTAATCTGTCCTTTAGTTTAACTAATAAAAGCTATGATTTAAAAGACATACACATCGTTTGGATGATCGAAGATTACCATAAGGTTGTTAAGAGGAATAAAACTGCTGATGGAATAAGATATCCCGACCTCATGTTAGAATCGACGCATAAAGGCATTGCAGATACTATGGAAAGCATTCTTACAGATCCATCTTATAACAAATATATGGATGGGGATATTTGGATTATTTTAGACAATAACGAAAAGATTCGCATTAAAGAAGCTGGTAAAGCCATAGACAGGACATTATTAACTCCTGAACTAATGGAAATAATTGAGCGTTACAAATTGAGCGTAAACCCCCAAAAAAATAAAACATCTAAAAAAGAAAAGAATAGAGAAATAAGAGAGAGGCTTTATCGTGAACAAAAGCAAGGTGATGTGGATGAATTATGGGATGAGATTGCTAAAAAATACTATTAATAGGATATCACAAACTATTTAATCATTTAGAAAGAACCTAGTAATAATAAAAAACCTCGATATCATGATGATATCGAGGCTAGTTTTTTGTGACCGGGCTGGGGCTCGAACCCAGGACCCTCTCCTTAAAAGGGAGATGCTCTACCAACTGAGCTACCAGGTCTTTCAATTTGTCTCGCTGTAACGAGGGTGCAAATATAGAAGCTTTTATTAATATTCCAAACCTTTTTTTAAAATTTTTTTCTTTTTTTCTTTTGTTACTTTGCAATGCTTAATAAATACTATAATCTTAGATTTATGAAAATTATTTTAATAGGATATATGGCTTCTGGAAAGTCGTTAATAGGTAAGGAATTAGCTGAGTTTTTAAAATTCGATTTTATAGATCTAGATCAGTTTATAGAAGAAAAGGAAGGGAAAACTATACAGGAAATATTCTCAGATAAAGGCGAGATTTTTTTTAGAAAAATTGAACACACTTATTTAATAGAAGTTTTATCTTTAAAAAGTAATGTTGTTTTGTCTTTGGGAGGAGGTACTCCATGTTTCACCAATAATTTGCAACTAATTTTAGATAACCAAAATCTGAAAACTTTTTTTCTAAATGTTCCAATTAATGAACTTTCAAAAAGATTAATGGCCGATAAAGAGAACCGACCTTTAATACAGTATGTATCTTCTGAAAATGATATGTTGGAGTTCGTAGGAAAGCATTTATTTGAGCGCTTGCAATTTTATAATCAAGCTAATTATAAAATTGATGCCAATAAGCCCAAGGAGGATGTAGTACGAGATATTATTTCAAAACTATTTTAGATAGGCTTTATACGACTCTCCATTTAAAACAACATCTACGTGCTCGCTTAATGAAGTAGATAGTGAGATGCCTTTAAAATCCGCTTTAACAGGGTATTTTTTATGATTCCTATTTACCAACACAGCTGTTTTAAATTGTTTTAAAGGAACTTCAAGGAAATGTTTAACACCATAAATTAAAGTAGTACCTGAATTTAGCACATCGTCAATTAATACTACCGATTTGTTTTGGTAATCTTCAGCTTTAATAGACGTTATAATTTCTTGTCTTGGATTCTTTTTATTAATAGTAACTTTACATAAAACCGGTTTTATAGGTGAAATTTCACTTAAAACGGCCTTTAGTTTCTCAGCAAGAATATAACCGTTACTTTCAATGCCGGCTAAAACAATTTCAGTTTCGTTAACATTGCTTTCGTATATCTGGTAAGCAATTCGTTTTATTTTATGATTAATTTCGTCGTGGTCTAAAATCACATTTTTAGTTAAAGCCATGTTTAGTAAAATTTTGTTTTGTTACTCGTTCAAAGATAAAACACTAATTTAAATCGTAAGGTGATTTTTTACTCATTTTCGTCCTGGTAGTCGTCAATGTCTCTTCGATCCTTTTTAGTTGGCCTTCCGGTTCCTTTTTTTCTATAATAATCTTTAGCAAATTTTAAAAGATCTTGAGCTTCAAAAGCCTCTTTTGGAGTGGTATCAACCCTATAAATATCAACCAATTTGGCGCCAACTCTGTTTGAAGGAATGTCGTTTACTGTTAAGGTATAATTTATTTGGTCTTTTCTAACTTGTATCTTATCCGTCGGGAAAACTTCTCGACTTGGCTTAGCAACATCTCCATTTACTCTTATGTGTCCCTTTCTGCATGCTGTGGTGGCAATACTTCTTGTTTTGTAGTACCTTACACACCATAAATACTTATCAATTCGCATAATATTTATCTAAATCAACGTTAATCTTCTTGTGCAAAATTATTAATAAATTGTATCTTGCACCTCAAAAAAGTAGCAATAATGAAATTTAGAAATTTAATAACAGCAATATTGTGTTTTTCAGTAGTTGTCGTGTCGTGTAAAAAGGATGACGATAGTGATGAACCTGATGTAGTTCCAGTAAGGGATCGTCAAGAAGTTTATAATGAAAATATTCTTGAAATTGAAGAGTATTTGTCTACACACTTTTATAATTACGAAGAGTTTCAGGATAACCCAACATATAGTGATTTAAGTGTTTCTCCTTATAATGTAACCCCTAACGATAGTTTTGAAATAGTTTTCGATACTATAGCAGGAGTAAATAGCGATAAAACACCTTTAATTGATCAAGTTGAAAGTAAAATAGTAAAGGACTCCGAAGGTGTTTCTTATAAAGTATATTTTCTAAAGGTTAGAGAAGGATTAGGTGGAGATATTCATCCGGTTGACCAAGTTTTTGCTAATTATAAAGGGTATTTAACAGACGGTTCTCTTTTTGATAGTACTGTTTCTGGAGTGCCTTTTCATTTAACTACAGTAGGGAATCTTTTCGGTGTGGTAGATGGGTTTAAAGAGGGAATGATAGAGTTTAAAGCAAGAGAAGGATTTACTGCAAATAATGACGGAACTGTTACTCATCATAATCACGGTATTGGAGCTGTGTTTGTTCCTTCAGGATTGGGTTATTTTTCTTTGCCTCAAAGTTCGATACCAGCATATTCGAATTTAATTTTTGCTTTCCAAGCGGAAAAGAGAGTCTTATTCGATCATGATAATGATGGCGTGTTTTCTTATTTAGAAGATATAAATAATGATGGAGATAACTTTAATGATGATACAGATGGTGATGGTAGACCAGATTTTTTAGATATAGATGACGATGGAGATGGCGTTTTAACTAAAGATGAAATTGTGCAAAATACGTATACTGAAAATTCAGATATGCAGCCGTTTACAACCTATGAATCGGCTGAAGCATATTTTAATGAAAATGCGGCTCCTGGAGAGTTGTTATATAGTATAATAGATAATAATGATGGAACTTTTACTTTAAAAACTGTCATATACACAGATTCTAATGGTAATGGAACGCCTGATTATTTAGATAGCACATATCCTGGATAGGAATAAGGTATTAAAACACAAAAAAAGCCACTTAAATTGTTTTAAGTGGCTTTTTTTTATGCTTGTATAAATTAGATTATAATATAAACGACAAGCTTAAAATAAGTTGATCTGGTCTTGTGTCAATTCTGCTTTGTGTTGTAGGAGAAATATTTTCATTTAGGAAGGTTGCTTCATTTTCGTTTAAACCTCTTTCATATCTTAAATCGATTCCTATTTTATTAAAGCTAACACCAACTCCAAAATTTAACCCTACGGTAAAATCATTTTTAATATCTTTTACATTTACGCCATCAAACTCACTGTCTAAAATGTATTGAAATGACGGTCCTGCAAACACATTCAACATTTTTAAGAATTTAACTCCAATTAAAACAGGAGCATCTAATTTTTGCATTTCAAAAGTTCCTGCTGTATAATCACTTTTAGTTTTTGTGTAAACAAGTTCTGGTTTAACAAAAATAGTTCCACCAAGCTTACCAAAAACACCAAAATGATAACCAATATTTCTATCAGGATTTTCTGAATTACTATCTATAGATTGAAAGTAATCTCCATTAGCATTATAATTAATACCACCTTTAAATCCAAAACCTATAGCATTTTGGGCTTGAGAAAATGTAGTAAACAATAAGCATGCTAATCCTATAAAAAGTGCATTTTTCATGAGTTTCAATTTTGAGTTAACCTATTTAACGAAATAGTTTAGTAATTATTTTCTTTTAATTACTGCTTCAGCTGCTTTTACAATGGCAGCACTATTTAAACCGTATTTTTCCATTAGTTGTTCTGGAGTTCCAGATTCACCAAAAGTATCATTGGTCCCAACAAATTCTTGTGGTGTAGGTTTGTTAGTTGCTAATACTCTAGCAACGCTTTCGCCTAGTCCACCAATAACGTTGTGTTCTTCAGCGGTAACAATACATCCTGTTTTTGTAACCGATTTGATAATAGCTGCATCATCTAATGGCTTTATGGTGTGAATGTTTATTACTTCAGCTGAAATTCCTTTTTCATTTAAGGCTTTTGATGCTTCAAGAGCTTCCCAAACTAAATGTCCTGTTGCAACAATGGTTACATCTGTACCATCAACTAAATGAAGCGCTTTTCCTATTTCAAATTTCTGGTTCTCAGGCGTAAAGTTTGCAACTTTAGGTCTTCCAAATCGTAGATAAACTGGACCTTCGTGTTCAGCAATAGCTATAGTGGCCGCTTTTGTTTGGTTATAATCGCACGGGTTGATTACTGTCATTCCTGGCAACATTTTCATCAAACCTATATCTTCAAGTATTTGGTGTGTAGCGCCATCTTCACCTAAAGTTAATCCTGCGTGTGATGCACAAATTTTAACGTTTTTATTTGAATAGGCAACACTTTGACGAATTTGATCGTAAACACGACCTGTAGAAAAGTTAGCAAAAGTTCCTGTAAATGGAATTTTTCCTCCTATAGTCATTCCTGCGGCCAAACCAATCATATTGGCTTCAGCAATTCCTACTTGATAAAAGCGCTCTGGATGATTTGCTTTAAAATCGTCCATCTTTAAAGAGCCAATTAAATCAGCACATAGTGCTACTACATTTTCATTAGTTTTTCCAAGTTCGGTTAATCCATCTCCAAATCCTGAACGTGTATCCTTACTTCCTGTGTTTGTGTATGTTTTCATAAGCTTCCCTAAATCTCTTTAATAAAGAGATTTTTTTAGGTAATATTTATTAAATTTTGTAAATCATTTTTATATTGACTCAATATTGAGGCGTAATAGGTTTAGTAGTCTCCTAAAGTTTCAGGATTCTGAGCTAATCCGCTTGCTAATTGTTCGTCGTTTGGTGCTTTTCCATGCCATGCATGTGTGTGCATCATGAAATCAACTCCATTCCCCATGACTGTTTTCAATAAAACGCAAACAGGTTTTCCTTGTCCTGTTTTAGATTTTGCTTCGGCCATTCCTTTTAAAATAGCCTCTATATCGTTCCCTTCATTAATTTCAACAACAGTCCAATCAAAGGCTTCAAATTTTGCTTTTACGCTTCCCATAGGAAGTACGTCATCTGTCGATCCGTCAATTTGTTGACCGTTTAAATCTATCGTCGCAATAATGTTGTCAACTTTATTTCCAGCTGCATACATGATAGCTTCCCAGTTTTGCCCTTCTTGTAATTCTCCGTCACCATGTAAACTGTACACTAAATGAGAGTCGTTATTTAGTTTTTTAGTTTGTGCAGCTCCTAAAGCCACGGACATGCCTTGACCTAAAGAACCAGATGCAATTCTAACTCCAGGTAAGTCTTCATGTGTTGTTGGATGCCCTTGTAAGCGCGAGTTGATTAAACGGAAGGTGTTTAGCTCTTCAACAGGAAAATATCCAGATCTAGCTAAAACACTATAAAAAACTGGAGAAATATGACCGTTGGACAAGAAAAATAAATCTTCTCCCATTCCATCCATATCAAAACCTTCGTTTCTATCCATAATCTCTTGGTAAAGTGCTACAAAAAACTCAGCACAACCTAAGGAACCTCCAGGATGACCAGAGTTTACTTTGTGTACCATACGTAAAATATCTCTACGTACTTGTGTTGTTAAATCTTTTAATTCTTGTGTGTTTGACATGTTTAAATAGTTAATTATATACCTGCAAAAATAAAGTTTTAATATACGGAATCAAAAAGAGATGTAGCGCACTTATTAACCAATTGTGTGCATTTGCTAACAATTAAGTTTTATTTTAAAGTTGTTTGTAAGGATCTACTCATATTTGATTGTTATAAGGTAGTCGTAGTGAAGTTAAGAAAGGATTTTATTTTTAATATGAATCAATTTTATTAAATGTTTAAGAATCTATACACTTATGTTATTTATATTTGCCACTTGATGAAATAAGAATATGACATTTGAATTAAAAGGAAAAGACGCACAGTCTAGTGCGAGAGCTGGAGTAGTAACAACCGATCACGGTAAAATAGAAACACCAATTTTTATGCCCGTTGGAACCGTAGCTTCAGTAAAAGGAGTACATCAACGTGAATTAAAAAACGATATTAACCCAGATATTATTTTAGGAAATACCTATCATTTATATTTAAGACCTCAAACAGATATTCTTGAAAAGGCAGGAGGTTTACATAAATTCATGAATTGGGATAGAAATATTTTAACCGATTCAGGTGGTTATCAAGTGTATTCACTTTCATCTAACCGTAAAATTAAGGAAGAAGGAGTGAAGTTTAAATCACACATCGATGGAAGTTATCACACCTTTACTCCTGAAAATGTTATGGAAATTCAAAGAACTATTGGAGCGGATATAATTATGGCTTTCGATGAGTGTACACCTTACCCTTGCGATTACCATTACGCTAAACGCTCTATGCATATGACACATAGATGGTTGGATAGATGTATCAATCACTTAGAGAAAACACCTTTGAAATATGGTTATAATCAAACATTCTTCCCCATAGTTCAAGGAAGTACATATAAAGACCTTAGGATGCAATCTGCTGAGTATATTGCAAATGCAGGGGCAGCAGGAAATGCTATTGGTGGTTTATCTGTTGGAGAGCCAGCTGAAGAAATGTATGCTATGACAGAAGTGGTGACAAATATCTTACCTGAAGATAAACCTCGTTATTTAATGGGCGTAGGAACACCAATTAATATACTAGAGAATATTGCCTTAGGTGTTGATATGTTCGATTGCGTAATGCCAACTAGAAACGCTAGAAATGGTATGCTCTTTACGGCTCATGGAACCATAAATATTAAAAACTTAAAGTGGGCTGAAGATTTTTCACCAATTGATGAATCTGCAATGACATTTGTTGATACCGATTATACTAAAGCTTATTTACGACATTTGTTTACTGTAAATGAAAGACTAGGAGCTCAAATTGCTACTATACACAACTTAGGGTTCTATATGTGGTTGGTTCGTGAAGCTAGAAAACATATATTAGCAGGAGATTTTAGAACATGGAAAGATATGATGGTGAAACAAATGGATAAGAGACTTTAATGTATTTTGTGAAATAGAGAGAAAGTTTTTCTAAAATTATAATAACTTAAAAACACCTAATAATACCTTTCTTTTTGAGAGGTTAGGAGAGGATGAAAATACTTGATTGGTACATATTAAAGCGTTATTTGTTTACATTTTTCATTATGTTATTGTTGTTTATTCCTATTGGAATAACTGTTCACTTAGCAGAGAAAATTGGTAAAATACTTGAAAATGAAGTGCCTTTTGGAGAAGTACTGATTTACTTCTTAGATTTTACCATTTATTTCGCACATTTATTATTCCCACTATTTTTATTCCTTTCGGTTATTTGGTTTACCTCCAAATTAGCTAATAATACTGAAGTTATTGCCTTTTTAAGTTCGGGGGTTTCATTTTCTCGATTTTTAAGACCTTATATGATTGGCGCCACCATAGTTGCCATTTTAGCTTTGGTTTTAGGAATGTATTTAGCCCCAAACGCTAGTAATGGGTTTAACGATTTTAATTATAAATACCTTAAAAACAAGAACGATGCACTAGATAATCAGAACGTGTATCGACAAATTAATGACCACGACTATATTTACGTAAGTAGTTTTGATGTAAAGCAGAAACTTGGAAGGGATTTTACATTGGAGCATATTGAAGACGATAAAATGTCATATAAAATAAGTGCCAATACCATTAAGTACATTGAGAAAGACTCTACCTATAGACTAGTAAACTACACAAAACGTTATATAGGAGAAAGAGACGATCTTATTGAAATAGCAAGAAGGAAGGACACTATTTTTCCTTTCGATTTAGAGGATTTGACGCCGGTTGTTTACATTGCAGAAACCTTGCCTTATGGCCAATTAAATAAATTTATTGAGAAAGAAGAAAAAAGAGGATCTTCATATATAAATAGGTACAAATTGGTGAAATACCGTAAATGGAGTTTGCCGGTTTCTGTGTTTATTCTAACGATAATAGCTGTTGCTGTTTCTTCCATAAAACGTAGAGGTGGAATGGGAGTGAACCTAGCATTTGGGATTTGTATTGCTATGGTTTTTGTGTTTTTCGATAAAATATTTGGTGTTTTAGCCTCTCAATCGGACTTTTCTCCCTTAGTGGCTGTTTGGTTCCCAAATGCTGTTTTTGGTGTTTTAGCAGCCTATTTACTTTACAATGCAAAACGATAAGTTAAAGAATTACCTGCTCTTACATCTGTTGGTGTTTATTGCAGGATTTACGGCTGTATTAGGAGAACTAATAAGTATTGATGCCGTTCCATTAGTTTGGTACAGAATGCTTATGGCAACCATTTTAATGCTAGGCTTTGTTGTAGTAGCTAAAATCAAACTCAGAATTCCAATAAAATCAGTAGGTAGATTAGCTCTGGCAGGCGTTGTTATTGCTTTACATTGGATTACCTTTTTTGAATCGATAAAAGTTTCAAATATTTCTATTACTCTTGCTATGTTTTCTACAGGAGCTTTTTTTGCTTCTTTAATAGAACCATTTATTTATAAACGAAAAATAATATGGTACGAAATTATATTTGGTCTCCTTATAATCGTCGGAGTTATTGTTATCACGAATAGCGAGTTTAAATATTTAAATGGGATTATTTTAGGAATCGTTTCAGCCTTTTTGTCGTCTACCTTCGCCGTGTTAAATGGTAAGTTTTTAGAACAGCACTCAGCAACGGTTATTTCCGTTTACGAGTTTATAAGTGGTGTACTCTTTATAAGTTTGTTTATGCTGTTTTTTGGAAATGGTTTTACCAAAGAATTTTTTGTGTTAAGCACTTCAGATTTTGGCTATCTATTTATTTTAGCCTCGGTGTGTACAGCTTATGCTTTTATAGCTTCGGTTTATGTTATGAGATATATTAGCCCTTATACAGTGGTTTTAACTTATAATTTGGAACCTGTGTATGGTATAATTTTAGCGCTAATATTTTTTCCTGAAAATGAAATAATGAGCTCATCCTTCTATGTAGGGGCTATAATTATTATAAGTGTAGTTTTATTTAATGGAGTTTTAAAAAATCAGAAAAAGAGAAAAGCAAAAAAACTTCTTCGGGATAATTTGAAGTAATATTTTTAAAATTAGTCAGATAGAACTATTTAAATCCTTTTGACTAAATTTACACCAATATTTGGATTTGATTCTAAAATTAAAACAAAATAAATTGTGTAATTTTGTATGCTAATTAAACAAACTATAATTTTCAATGGAATATTTAGATTTTGAACTCCCTATAAAAGAACTTGAAGAACAATTGCAAAAATGCGAACTTATAGGTGAAGAAAGTGAAGTAGATGTTTCCGAAACTTGTAAGCAAATTGAAAAAAAACTAATTGCCACAAAGAAAGAAATATATAAAAACCTAACCCCTTGGCAGCGTGTGCAAATGTCTCGCCACCCAAGTCGCCCATATACCTTAGATTATATTCACGCCTTATGTGGTGACAGTTTCCTGGAGTTACATGGAGATAGAGGCTTTAAAGACGATAAAGCTATGATTGGTGGTTTAGGAAAAATTGGAGACCAAAGCTATATGTTTATTGGTCAACAAAAAGGATATAACACCAAAACTAGACAGTATAGAAATTTTGGAATGGCTAATCCAGAAGGATATAGAAAAGCCTTACGTTTAATGAAATCTGCAGAAAAATTTGGTATCCCAGTGGTAACTTTTTTAGATACACCAGGAGCTTACCCAGGTTTAGAAGCTGAGGAACGTGGCCAAGGAGAAGCTATTGCAAGGAATATTCTTGAAATGACTCGATTAAAAGTGCCTATCATTACCATAGTTATTGGAGAAGGTGCTTCTGGAGGAGCATTAGGAATTGGAGTAGGAGATAAAGTAATGATGTTAGAGAACACATGGTACTCAGTAATTTCACCAGAATCTTGCTCATCTATCTTATGGAGAAGCTGGGAATATAAAGAACAAGCTGCCGATGCTTTAAAATTGACTGCAATAGACATGAAGAAACAAGGCATTGTAGACGAAATTATTAAAGAACCACTTGGTGGAGCACATAGCGATAGAGAGAATACATATTTGGCTGTAAAAAATGCTATTGTTAAAACTTATGAGGAGCTTAAAAACTTATCACCAAAAGATTTAGTAAATAAACGCATGGAAAAATATTTGGAAATAGGAGTTTTTAAAGGTTAAGACTTCTCAATCCTATAAATTGAAATCTGAAATGTCTTATTTCAGATTTTTTTTATGCTTATCAACAATATAATTAAGTTATTAACAGTTAAATTGTTAACTTATGGTGAACAACCTTAACAGGATTTTTCATCATTTATCTTTTCAATTTAGCTACTTTCGTACATATGAAACAACCAAATCAAATAAAAGGATATCAAGTAGATAAAAGTACTATTATTAGTCTTGAAAGAGGAAAGATACCGCCTCAAGCCACTGATTTAGAGGAGGTTGTTCTTGGAGCGATGATGATTGACAAAAAGGGTGTTGATGAGGTAATTGATATTTTGAGTGCCGACGCATTCTATAAAGAAGCCCATCAGCACATTTTTGAAGCCATTTTTCAATTATTCGAAAATAGCGAACCTGTTGACTTATTAACCGTTTCTAGTCAATTAAAGAAAAACTCAAAGCTGGACCTTGTTGGAGGTGATTTTTACCTGATTTCATTAACCCAAAAAGTATCTTCTTCGGCCCATATCGAGTTCCATGCACGTATTATATTACAGAAATTTATTCAACGAAGTTTGATTAAAATCTCTAGTGAAATTATTGAAGATGCATACGATGAAACTCAAGATGTTTTTGATTTATTAGATCGTGCAGAATCGAAATTATACGAAGTTACCCAAGGAAATATTAAAAAATCGAGTGAAACAGCCCAGGAACTAGTTATCCAAGCAAAAAAGAAAATTGAAGAAATTTCTAATAAAGAAGGTTTAAGTGGTATTCCTTCTGGTTTTACAAAATTAGACAAGTTAACATCAGGATGGCAAGAGAGTGATTTAATTATTGTTGCTGCTCGTCCAGGTATGGGTAAAACGGCGTTAACACTGTCTATGGCAAGAAATATTGCTGTTACCCAAAACATCCCAGTCGCCTTTTTCTCTTTAGAGATGGCGTCTGTGCAATTAATTATGCGTTTAATTTCTAGTGAAACAGGTTTGTCGTCAGAAAAACTGAGAACGGGTAAGTTAGAAAAGCATGAATGGGAACAATTAAATGTGAAGGTAAAAAGCCTTGAAAAAGCACCTTTATTTATTGATGATACTCCCTCTCTTTCTATTTTCGATTTAAGAGCAAAAGCTAGACGATTAGCGTCACAGCATGGTATTAAATTAATTATTATAGATTATTTACAATTAATGACTGCCGGAGGTAGTCAAAAGGGAGGAAACAGGGAGCAGGAAATCTCAACCATTTCTCGTAACCTTAAAGCTTTGGCTAAAGAATTAAGTGTACCTGTTATCGCTCTATCGCAATTATCCCGTGCGGTTGAAACTCGTGGAGGAAGTAAAAGGCCTTTATTATCGGATCTTCGTGAATCAGGAGCAATTGAGCAAGATGCAGATATTGTATCCTTTATTTATAGACCAGAATATTATAAAATTGATGAATGGGATGATGACGAAAGAACACCAACCGAAGGTCAAGCCGAATTTATTATCGCTAAACACAGAAATGGTGGATTAGAAAATATACGATTGAAGTTCATCGGACATTTAGGTAAATTTGATAATCTTGATGATTTCGATACCCCATTTGGACAGGAATTTCATTCAAAAATGAATGAGGTGGCAAGTGACGATGCGTTTAAAACGACACATTTCCCTTCAGCCAGTGATGCTTTTGGAGACCCAGAAGATGATAACGACGTACCATTCTAATATAATGCCCTAGTTTTAATTATTCAGTCTTATGGACAAGTTAAGAACCACAAACATATTATTGCTAGTTATAGTTATTCCGTTAGTTTTTTATTTACTAAAAATACTTTCGTTTATATTTATTCCTTTGGTGTTTTCTATGTTTATAGCGTTGCTATTCTTACCAATTATGCGATGGTTAGGTAAAAAGAAAATTCCAAAGCCTATTAGTATATTGGTGGTTATATTATTGATTGCTGCAGGAGTAAAAATAGGTGTAGAATTAATCCAAATATCTTCTAAGGAAATTTTAAACTCAGATACTGAGTTTTTTTTAAAAGCCGAGGAGAAAATAAATAATTTATATTTATTTGGCCAAGAAACTTTTGGACTCGAGCTGGATAATAACCAAAATACTTGGCAACAATTTATTCAAAAGGATAATATTGGTGGAACTTTAGACTTTGTTAGAAAGACATTGACTATGATTCTAATGACAATATTTTTTGTTGTTTTATGGTTGGCCGAATCTATCAATATTGAAAAAGTATTAAACAGTACTATACTTAAACAGCGTCATACTTCAGTTAAAACATTCTTCAAAATAGAAAAAGATCTAATAAAATTTATAAAAGTTAAGTTCTTTATTAGTTTGGCAACAGGAATTGGAACAGGTTTAGCTTGTCTGTTTTTTGATGTCAGTTTTCCTATTTTTTGGGGCTTATTCGCTTTTATTATAAATTTCGTACAAATGGTAGGATCTATAATTACGGTGGTTTTATTAGCAATTTTCGCATTTATAGAATTAGATCCAACAAGTATCTTATTCTTTTTTATCCTTTCTATAACTGGTGTTCAAGTTTTGTTTGGCTCTATTTTAGAACCTATTTTTATGGGAAAATCTTTCTCATTAAACGTCATAACTGTTTTGGTAATGCTTATGCTTTGGGGTTTTATTTGGGGAGTCCCAGGATTAATTATGGCTATTCCAATAACAGTATTTGTTAAAATCATCCTCGATCAATTTCCTGAAACCAAAGTTATTTCTAACATTCTATCGGAAAATAAGTAGTAAAACAAGGAGGTTAAAAATTGTTTAAATCCAATTTAAACGTGATTATTTTGACTATATTTCAACTGTGAAAAAGTTAGCATTAATAATTAGTTTATTATTTTGGGTAAATAGTTTTGCCTCATACATCCTTATTCCTATGAATGCCGTAGATCAGAAAAACCATCTGAAAGCCTACGGAATGACTTATTGGACTCTTGAGAAACAGCTAAAAGTTAAATGGCTTTTAAATTATAAGGGTGGCTCTTTTTTATTACCGGATTCTGAAGAAATAAGACGAGAATGCCAGATTAGAGGTGTTTCATTTGAAATCTTGTC
Source organism: Xanthomarina sp. (assembly GCF_035306605.1). Taxonomy (NCBI): domain Bacteria; kingdom Pseudomonadati; phylum Bacteroidota; class Flavobacteriia; order Flavobacteriales; family Flavobacteriaceae; genus Xanthomarina; species Xanthomarina sp. Next base: position 65,076 of record NZ_DATGNR010000012.1, read on the forward strand.
CAATGCCAAAACAGAAGCCATTTTAGAGGAAATTAGCAGTCCTAGTAAAAATATGGAGGCTGTAGTTTTAGAAAAAGCTCCTAAAATTGCGGTTTATTCACCTAAAGGAAAATTACCATGGGACGATGCTGTAACTATGGTTTTAACCTACGCCGAAATTCCATACGAAATTATTTACGATGAAGAAGTTTTGAACGATGCCTTAGTTCTTTACGATTGGTTGCATTTACATCATGAAGATTTTACGGGACAATTTGGGAAGTTTTATGCTAATTACAGAACTGCTGCTTGGTATATTGAAGAAAAGAAATCGGCAGAAGCATTAGCTGCTAAATTGGGATATTCAAAAGTTTCCGAAGCAAAATTAGCTGTAGCTTTAAAAATTCGTGACTATGTGATTGGCGGAGGCTTTATGTTTGCTATGTGTAGTGCTACAGATAGTTTTGATATTGCATTGGCTGCGGAAGGAGTAGATATTTGTGAATCTATGTTTGATGGAGACCCAAGCGATGCCAATTATCAATCTAAAATCGACTTTAACAAAACATTTGCTTTTAAAGATTTTACTATAGAAAGAAATCCACTTATTTATGAGTTTTCCTCTATAGATATGACTTCCAAAAGGAGAATTCCAAAAATGACAGACTATTTTACTTTAATGGATTTTTCAGCTAAATGGGATCCAATTCCAACCATGTTGTGTCAAAATCATACAGCCTTAGTAAAAGGATTTATGGGACAAACAACCGCTTTTACTCGAGAGGAAATTAAATCGAATGTGTTAGTTTTAGGTGAAAATAAAACGAATGGAGAAGCTAAATACATACATGGAATTAAGGGTAAAGGCTTCTTTACGTTCTATGGAGGTCACGATCCGGAAGACTATACACATAAGGTAGGCGATCCAAAAACTGAACTAGAATTATATCCAACCTCACCAGGATATAGGCTTATTTTAAATAACGTGTTATTTCCTGCAGCTCGAAAAAAGAAGCAAAAAACTTAAAATAAAATATTTATTACTCTTTATTTTATTCTTTGTTTTTTCATTTTCTAAAAATGATAGTATAATAGATTACTAGTAAATTTTAATTTATTATAACCGTTTTTAAGAAAACCATAAGTTGTACTTAACTTTTAATGTTTCGAATAAATTATATCTGCCTACTTTAAAAACAATATTAATTAAATAATAACAAGTATTAGTGTTTTTATATCAAGTAAAACCTATAGGATTTTATACAAAGGGTGTCTACTTGTTGAAGGATTAAACGCTCCTGAATAAAGCAGAGTCTATATTAAAATAACTCCGAAATAGAAGGAAATACTTTAGTAAAAAAACTTTTTTGTTCTATTTGTGTTTTTGGGTTTTTTTCAGGCCTTTGCACCCCTAAAAAATAAATTATTTTTGCTATAAAATTAGCACTTAATAATTTGAAATCTAAACCCTTATTTATTATGAAAACAAAATTACTTACTTTATTTACCGCATCATTAATGTCAGTTTCATCCTACGCGCAACCGTCTGCAACCCATCTAAATTTTGATGGTATTGATGACTATGTTTTAATTGCTGATGGTCTTGAAAGAGATTTGTCTTATAGTAACTATCTTACTGTAGAAGCTTGGATTAAAACAACCAAAACTACCGGAAATCAAACTATTTTAAGTAATCATAGTGGTCCTGGTGTGAGACAATTTACCTTCGGTCTTGTTGATGATACGTTACAAATGTTCTTAGGAGGCGGGAATAACACATTAATATCAGACGCAGGTGTAATATCCGTAGATACTTGGCATCATGTAGCTGCTGTCTATAATGACGCTGCTTTAAAACTTTATGTAGATGGTGTAGAAATTGCTTCTCATGAAATGTCAATAGGCTATTTTATCTATGATTCTTTTGACCCATATCAAATAGGAGCTACTAAGGATGCTAATTCTCACTTTAGTGGATCTATTGAAGAACTTAAAGTTTGGGATATCGCGAGAACTCCTGAGCAAATAGTAGAAAATTCTTGTGAAACTCAAATAACTGCATCTCAAGATCCAGTTGCTTCAGGTTTGTTAGCTTATTATAAATTTAACCAAGGATTTCCTGCAGGAAATAATATAGGTCTTACAAGTTTAATAGATAATACATCAAACAATTATGATGGTACATTAACTAATTTTGCTTTAACAGGATCAACAAGTAACTGGTTATATGGTTCTCCAGTGGTTACGCCAAATGTACCAACAGTAACTACAGAAATAACTTTAGAGCAAAATAGTACTGCTTCACCTTTAACAGCTACTTCAAGTTCTACAGGTTTACTGTGGTATACTGATGTAAATGGAGTAGGTTCTGAAACAGCACCAACACCAAATACATCTACAATAGGAGTGACTTCATTTTGGGTTTCAAGTACTAATGATAATGGATGCGAGAGCGAGCTTGTAGAAATTGTAGTTGAAGTAGTGGAAACATTAGGAGTAGAAGAACTTGATTTGTTAGGCGCTTTACGTGTATATCCAAACCCAACAAACGGTATTCTTAATTTATCAAGTAACTTAGATACTGAAGTTCTTGTAACTGTTTATGACCTAAATGGAAGAGTTTTATTGGATACTTCTTGTAATCAAAACTCAAATTCAATAAATATTTCACATCTTAATTCTGGCGTTTACATTTTAAAATTAAAAACTGAATTAGGAGAAGTTTCTAAAAGAGTTCTTAAGAACTAAAATAATACATTTTATATGTAATAAAAAGGTCGCAGAAATGCGACCTTTTTTTTGTATTAAAGTGTAATAAATCTGTATTGATTATTTTTAAAAGAAACCAATACGTTTGTCAAGAAAAGATAAATACGACACAAGATTCAAATTATTATTACTAATAGTTTTATGACAACAGAAGAGGCTTTTTCTTGTTTTGATTAAGATAGAGCTGCTTAAATTGAAGAGAGTGAAATTGTAACGCAGCTAAAACAAGCGGAGACTAATGGGTTATAAGAGGTTTTGTTTCTTATAATCAGTTTGACGTTATAATAAGGACGGTGGTTGCTTAATTTGATGAGAAGAGTTTAAATTTGCAATTAATAAAATAGCACCATAGGGTTCTAAATAAAAAAACCGACTCAATTTGAGTCGGTTTTTTATAAGTGAAATATGTTATACAAATAGGCGAAACGCCTTATTTTACTTTGTCTATTACTGCTTTAAAAGCTTCCGGGTGATTCATAGCTAAATCTGCTAAAACCTTACGGTTTAATTCAATTTCATTAGCTTTTAATTTCCCCATAAACTGAGAATAAGATAATCCATGTTCTCTGGCTCCAGCGTTAATACGTGTAATCCATAAAGCACGGAATGTTCTCTTTTTGTTTCTACGGTCTCTGTACGAGTATTGCATCGCTTTATCAACCGCATTTTTTGCTACTGTCCAAACGTTTTTACGACGTCCGAAGTAACCTTTTGCTTGTTTTAGAACCTTTTTTCTTCTGGCTCTTTTTGCTACAGAATTTACTGATCTTGGCATAATTTTAATTGTTTTTTGTAGTGGGCGGTCTATTTGTTTTTTTTGACACTTTGATTCAAAATTTTAAAACCAACATTAGTTAGTTTAAAATTTTTGAGGCCCAACTCCAGGGTTTATAATTTGTTTAACCGGTTAAAACAATGTTACTTTAATCGTAACATGATTTTAACATTATTCTCGTCTGCCTTGTGTACTAAAGTTGTTTTAGTTAAGGCAAGCTTACGCTTTTTAGATTTCTTTGTTAAGATATGACTCTTAAAGGCGTGTTTTCTTTTAATTTTACCAGTACCCGTTAATTTAAAACGTTTTTTAGCACTAGATTTGGTTTTCATTTTAGGCATCTTGTTCTCCTAGTTTATTATTTCACTTATTATTTTCAACCTGAAAATCAGGAATTATTTTGATTTTTTTGGAGCTATAAACATAGTCATACGTTTACCTTCCAGTTTAGGCATTTGTTCTACTTTACCTAAGTCTTCTAAATCTTGAGCTAATCTAAGAAGGAGTATTTGTCCTTGTTCTTTAAAAACAATAGAACGTCCTTTAAAGAATACGAAAGCTTTAAGCTTTGCACCTTCTTTTAAAAACTTCTCTGCATGTTTCTTTTTAAACTCGTAGTCATGTTCATCGGTTTGAGGACCAAAACGAATTTCTTTAACTACAACTTTACTAGCTTTAGATTTTAGTACTTTCTCACGTTTCTTTTGTTCATAAAGAAACTTCTTATAATCCATAACTTTACAAACAGGGGGATCTGCTTTAGGCGAAATTTCTACTAAATCTAAACCTTGTTCATCTGCTATGGCAAGTGCTTCCTTAGTTGGGTAAACTCCAACTTCTATATTGTCACCTACTAAGCGCACATTTTCAGACCTAATTTTAGAATTAATTCTGTGCTGATCTTCTTGACTTACTCGTCTCGAAACTTGTTTTCTTCTACGTATTGCTATGGCTTTATGTTTTTAATTAAACTTATTACTTTTAAAATGTTTTTAATGTTTTTTGTATTTCAACATTAATTATGTTGGTTAATTCTTGTACAGTAATCATGCCAAGATCTTCTCCACCATGTTGACGAACTGATATCTTATCTTCTTGTTCCTCATTTTCACCAACAATAATCATATATGGGATTTTTTTCATTTCGGCTTCCCGAATCTTTTTACCCATAGTTTCATTTCTATTGTCGATCAGGGCGCGAATTTCGTTATTTTCTAAGACATTAAAAACTTTTTTCGCGTATTTTTCATATTTTTCACTAATTGAGAGTACAATAACCTGTTCAGGCATCAACCATAGTGGGAAATTTCCTGCAGTATGCTCTAGTAAAATTGCAATAAAACGCTCCATACTTCCAAAAGGAGCTCTATGGATCATGACAGGTCTGTGTAACTCGTTGTCACTTCCTTTATAGGTTAAATCAAAACGTTCTGGTAAATTGTAGTCAACTTGAATAGTTCCTAATTGCCATTGTCTACCCAATGCATCTTTAACCATAAAGTCCAATTTCGGACCATAAAAAGCAGCTTCGCCAGTTTCTATAACGTAATCTAAATTTTTGTCCTTTGCGGCATTAATAATAGCTTGCTCTGCTTTTTCCCAATTTTCAAGACTTCCTATGTATTTTTCAGGAGTTTCTGGATCTCTTAGGGATACTTGGGCTGTAAAGTTTTCAAAACCTAAAGAACCAAAAACATATAGCACTAAGTCGATTACATCTTTAAACTCTTTGTCTAGTTGATCTGGAGTACAGAAAATGTGAGCATCGTCTTGTGTAAACCCTCTAACTCTTGTTAAACCGTGAAGCTCTCCACTTTGTTCGTATCTATAAACTGTTCCAAATTCTGCAAAACGTTTAGGTAAATCTTTATAAGACCACTGACTAGTGTTGTATATTTCACAATGATGAGGACAGTTCATCGGTTTTAATAAAAACTCTTCACCCTCCTTTGGAGTTTTTATGGGTTGAAAACTGTCTTCTCCATATTTTGCATAATGACCAGAAGTAACATATAGTTCCTTTTGACCAATATGTGGAGTTACCACCATTTCGTAACCGGCCTTCTTCTGAGCCTTCTTTAAAAAGGTTTCCAAGCGTTCACGTAAAGCTGCCCCTTTAGGTAACCAAAGTGGTAAACCTTGACCAACCTTTTGTGAGAAGGTAAACAATTCTAATTCTTTTCCTAATTTTCTATGGTCTCTTTTTTTAGCTTCTTCAAGTAATTCTAAATATTCAGTAAGCTCTTTTTGTTTAGGAAATGAGATTCCGTAGATACGAGTTAACTGTTTATTATTTTCATCTCCTTTCCAATATGCACCAGCAACACTTAATATTTTTACAGCTTTAACTATTCCTGTATTTGGGATATGCCCTCCACGACATAAGTCGGTAAATGTCGAATGGTCGCAAAAGGTAATAGTTCCGTCTTCTAGATTTCCTATTAAATCAAGTTTATAATTGTTCTTTCCTTTATAATAGGATAGTGCTTCCAATTTTGAAACTTCACGCATTTTAAAATCGTGTTTACCACGAGCTATTTCTAGCATTTTATCTTCAATGCGTTTAAAATCTTTATCCGAAATAGTATCTTCTCCTAGATCTATATCGTAATAAAACCCATTTTCAATTGCTGGACCGACCCAAAGTTTGGCGTTTGGATACAACTCTTCAATAGCTTGTGCCAATATGTGTGCAGACGAATGCCAAAATGCTTTTTTACCATCGTCGTCGTTCCAAGTATATAGAACTAATGATCCATCGGTGGTAAGTGGAGTAGAGGTTTCAATAACAGTTTCGTTAAATTTAGCTGAAATAACATTTCTAGCAAAACCTTCGCTAATGCTTTTAGCAACTTCCATGGCAGTCGTGTTTTTTTCGAACGACTTTATGCTACCATCCGGTAATGTAATATGTATCATTATATATATGTATGTTAAGAATAAGATAGCAAAGATAATAGTATAAAAATTTACATACAATGATAGCTCAATAATTCTATACATATTATATGATTAAAAAGTGAAGTTGTATCTTCTGCGACTTCCCAATCCGTTTTGGTTTAGTTTGGAACTTCTTTTTATAAGGGCTATATATATAATAGGAGTTCTTTTTGATAAAGATTACCTTTATTCAAGACTAAAGCCTTGAGGTTTTTTCAGTCTATCCTTATATTATAGTATTACAAA
>NZ_DATGNR010000013.1:0-2344 GCF_035306605.1 Xanthomarina sp.
TGCAACCAACTTTAGAATTTGGGCAACCCAACGCCTTAAGGAATACATTGTAAAAGGTTTTACGATGGATGATGAACGCCTAAAGAACGTTGGTGGAGGGAATTACTGGAAAGAGTTATTAGACCGTATTCGCGACATTCGCTCTAGTGAAAAAGTGATGTACCGTCAGGTATTGGATTTATACGCTACTGCTACAGATTATGACCCTAAAACTGAGGAAAGTATTACTTTTTTTAAAATTGTTCAAAATAAACTACACTATGCGGCTCACGGAAATACAGCAAGTGAAGTTATTTTTTTTAGGGTAGATAGTGATAAACCTTTCGCAGGTTTAACCAATTTTAAAGGAGAGCAACCTACACAGGCAGAAGCGATGGTAGCCAAAAACTTTTTAGAAGAAAAAGAACTCAAAGTACTCAACAACCTTGTGGCTGCCTATTTTGATTTAGCGGAATTAAATGCCATTGAAGAACGTGAAATGCGCATGGCAGACTATGTAACAGAATTAGATAATATTTTAGCTTCTGCAGGAAGAAAAGTCCTCGAAAACGCAGGAAAAATATCCCATGCTAAAGCCAAAGAGAAAGCAGCGAAGGAATACAAAAAATATAAAGCTAAAACGTTAAGCACAGTTGAAAAGGATTATTTAAAAACACTTGCTGATTTGGAGAAAAAAGCAAAAATAAACAGTCGTAAAAAATGAGTTTTTTAGATAAATTATTGGAAGGGGTTGAAGTAGAATGGAAAACAGTTGATGAAATATTTAATGTGAAAAATGGATATACACCTTCAAAAAAGAAAAAGGAATTTTGGCAAAATGGGGATATACCGTGGTTCCGTTTAGAGGATATTAGACAAAATGGGAGGATTTTAAATACTGCGTTTCAACAAGTCACGAAATCAGCAGTTAAAGGTGACCTAATTCCTGCAAACTCTCTATTTATGTCTACTACTGCAACAATAGGTGAGCACGCTTTAGTTTTAACTCCATTTTTAACTAATCAACAAATTACCAGTTTTAGTCTAAAAGATACCTATAAAGAAATTTTGAGCATCAAATTTATGTTTCATTATTTCTTCAAATTCAGTAATTGGTGTAAAAAAAACGCAAATAAGAATGGTAGTCTCGGTATTATAGGTGTTAAGAAACTTAAAGAGTATAAAATCCCAATCCCATGCCCAAACAACCCAGAAAAATCTTTAGAAATCCAACAAAAAATAGTTGATATTCTCGATACCTTTACAGAGCTTACAGCAGACCTTACAGCAGACCTTACAGCAGAGCTTACAGCACGTAAACAACAGTATGATTACTATCGGGAGCAATTATTGACTTTTGATGAGACGGAGGTGGAACATGTACCTATGGGAGATGAAAGTGTAGGTGTGTTTATAAGGGGTGGTGGATTACAGAAAAAAGACTTTACTGATTCAGGTGTTGGTTGTATACACTATGGACAAGTCTATACACACTATGGTACTTATGCTAATAAAACTAAATCATTTGTTTCAAAAGAATTTGCTAAAAAGGCACGAATTGCTAAACATGGAGATTTAGTAATTGCAACAACAAGTGAAAATGATGAGGATTTATGTAAAGCTGTTGCTTGGCTAGGTAATGATGGCATAGCGGTAAGTAGTGATGCTTGTTTTTACAGGCATAATTTAAATCCAAAATATGTTGCTTACTTCTTCCAAACCGAACAATTTCATAAACAAAAAAGAAAATATATTACTGGTGCAAAAGTTCGGCGTGTAAATGCAAGTAAATTGGAGCTGATTAAAATCCCAATTCCATCCCTCAAAGAACAACAACGCATCGTAAACATTTTAGATAAATTCGATACCTTAACTACATCCATCAGTGAAGGTTTGCCAAAGGAAATTGAATTAAGAAAAAAACAATATGAGTATTATCGTGAAATGTTGTTAAGCTTTCCTAACCAAAATAATGAGGCATAATATGAGTAAGACTTTACATAATATTGCAGAAGATTTAAGAGATACTAATAAAAAAGTACAATTAATATATGCTTTTAATGGTACGGGAAAAACACGCTTATCACGTAAATTCAGATTACTAATTGACCCCAAAGAACCAGTAGAGGGAGTTGCTATACCAGAAGAGTCAGGTATTAAAGTAATGTATTACAATGCTTTTACTGAAGACCTTTTTTATTGGGATAATGATTTGGATGCTGATACCAAAAGAAAGTTAATAATACGACCTAATAATTTTACAGATTTAGCATTGGGATTTTTAAAAGATCAGGGTTTAGATAATAATATTGTGTCGAATTTTCAGCACTTTACAAACGATGCAATAACTCCTTATTTTAATGAA
>NZ_DATGNR010000014.1:0-3608 GCF_035306605.1 Xanthomarina sp.
GGAGAGCTTTGTTTCAAAGTATATTTTTAGTTATGACCATAAAATGATTGGTAAGCAATTCTTGATTGCAGCAATCTTTATGGCAGTGGTTGGAATGATGTTATCTGTATTTTTTAGAATACAATTAGCATGGCCAGAACAATCATCCGACTTTTTAAACATGTTTTTAGGAGACAGATGGGCGCCGGATGGAGTCCTTAATCAAGATATGTTCCTTGGTTTGGTAACAATACACGGAACCATTATGGTTTTCTTTGTATTAACAGGTGGACTATCTGGAACATTCTCTAACGTATTAATTCCTCTACAAATTGGAGCAAGAGATATGGCTTCAGGATTCATGAATATGATGTCTTGTTGGTTGTATAACATTGCTTCAGTAGTAATGCTAGTTTCATTATTCGTAGAGTCAGGACCTGCAATGGGAGGTTGGACAGTATATCCTCCACTTTCAGCATTACCTCAAGCGATGTCTGGATCAGGAATGGGAATGTCATTATGGATGGTTTCTTTAGTGATTTTCATCGCCTCATCATTATTAGGTTCACTTAACTACGTAGTTACGATTTTAAATTTAAGAACAAAAGGAATGACATTGACAAGAATGCCGCTAACAATTTGGGGATTCCTTATCACTGCAATTGTGGGTATTATTTCTTTCCCAGTGTTATTCGCGGCAGTTCTTCTATTGGCAATGGACCGTATTTTTGGAACATCATTCTACTTAAGTGATATTATCATCGGTAATGAAATGCTTGACAACGTGGGTGGTTCACCAATCTTATACCAGCACTTATTCTGGTTCTTAGGTCACCCTGAGGTGTATATTGTATTATTACCTTCATTAGGTATTACATCTGAGATTATTGCTAACCAATCGAGAAAACCAATTTTTGGTTACCGTGCGATGATTGGTTCACTTTTAACTATCGGATTCTTGTCCTGTCTAGTTTGGGCTCACCACATGTTCGTGTCTGGTATGGATCCATTCTTAGGTAGTGTGTTCGTATTTACTACATTGTTAATTGCTATTCCTTCTGCTGTAAAGGTGTTTAACTACCTTACAACGCTTTGGAAAGGGTCGATCACTTTTACGCCAGCAATGTTGTTCTCAATTGGATTAGTTTCTACTTTCATCTCAGGAGGTATTACAGGAACTATCCTTGGAAACTCTTCATTAGATATTCAAGTACACGACACCATGTTCGTGGTAGCTCACTTCCACGTGGTAATGGGTCTATCTTCAATATTTGGTATGTTTGCAGGGGTTTATCATTGGTTCCCTAAAATGTTCGGAAGAATGATGAATGCACGCTTAGGGTATGCACACTTTTGGTTAACAATGATTGGAGGTTACGGAGTATTTATACCAATGCACTTTATTGGATTAGGAGGTGCCCCAAGAAGATATTATGATTATTCTATCTATGATACCTTTAATCCAACAGCAAGTCAAATGATGTTAGATTTGAACTGGTTAATTACAATCTTCGCGATAATTGGAGCGGCAGCTCAGTTCTTGTTCATCTTTAACTTCTTCTATAGTATCTTCAGAGGGCCTATCGCGCCATTAAACCCATGGAAATCTACAACTTTAGAGTGGACTACTCCAACGATTGTACCTGGACATGGTAACTGGCCTGGAGAAATTCCTGAAGTACACCGTTGGCCTTATGATTATTCTAAGCCAGGGTGGGATGAGGACTTCGTTCCACAAACAGTTCCACTAAAAGAGGGAGAAGTAGACGGAGGAGGTCATTAAACTTCAAGTCACTAATATATTTTTAAAGCCCAATACCCATAGTGTGTTGGGCTTTTCTTATCTTTGATAATTATAATACACAAACAGTGGAAGAAGAGGACTTTGATTACAGAAATGATGGTGATAAGCTTGATCTAGAGTTGGATAAAGTGTTGCGTCCTAAGCTTTTAGATGATTTTACAGGTCAAAGTAAAATCATTGAAAATTTAGAGATTTTTATCAAAGCAACACAACAACGTAATGAGCCACTAGACCATGTATTGTTACATGGACCTCCAGGGCTTGGAAAAACGACTTTGGCTCATATTATAGCCAACGAGTTGGACGTGGGATTTAAAGTAACTTCTGGTCCAGTATTAGACAAACCAGGAGACTTAGCAGGTTTGTTGACTAGCTTGGATGAAGGAGATGTGCTGTTCATTGATGAAATACATAGACTTTCCCCTGTGATTGAGGAATATTTGTATTCTGCTATGGAAGATTTCGTGATTGATATCATGATTGATTCAGGGCCTAATGCGAGAACTGTTCAAATTGCATTAAATCCTTTTACCTTAGTAGGGGCTACAACGCGTTCAGGATTGCTCACAGCGCCACTTAGAGCTCGTTTTGGTATAAATGCTCGTTTACAATACTACAATGCTAAAACACTCACTCAAATTGTAAAACGATCGAGTGATTTGCTGAACATACCTATCGACCATGATGCTGCCTACGAAATCGCAAGTAGGAGTAGAGGAACACCTAGAATTGCGAACGCTTTATTAAGAAGAGTGCGTGATTTTGCACAAATCAAAGGAGATGGTATAATTAATTTAGAAATTACCAATATAGCACTTTCAGCACTTAATGTGGATGCCAATGGCTTGGATGAGATGGACAATCGTTTGCTCTTAACTTTAATTGATAAATTTAATGGAGGTCCAGTGGGAATTACCACGTTGGCCACCGCTGTGGGAGAAAATGCAGGAACAATTGAAGAAGTTTATGAGCCTTTTCTAATTCAAGAAGGCTTCTTAATGAGGACACAACGCGGTAGAAAAGCTACACCAAAAGCATATAAACACTTGGGAAGAACATCAAGTGGAGGAATACAAGGTGATTTGTTTTAATATTTAAACGAATTGAGCGTAAGGTGTTGTTAGGATTTTCTAAAATAAATTTGATGTAAAATTAAGTAGGGACAAGCTTTCGCTCATCCCTACATATTTAACATTTTTACTTATTAAACACTTTTTTAAGGGTGTAAGGGTACAAATGACCGAATTCAATCATACACCAATCTTTAAAGGACTGAAAATCTTCTGATTTACTAATCCATTTAACAGCTTTTTCCAGTTCTTTTTGAAACAATTGTCGATCAAAACTAACCTTCTTTAAGATGTTTTTGCTAAATTCAACCATAATTATTTCTGTTGTTCTAGTTTACAATATAATAATTATTTGATTAATTATACATAATGTATTGTAAAATATTTAACGATAAAAAATTTAAAATAGTATATTCTAGATCACTGGCGTCCGGAATAAATTTTACCGACTTTGTAAAACTCTTTATTTAAAAGGTTTCTAGCTAATTGTTTGAATGTATACCTTAGTTTTTCAAAATTATCGAAATCGGAGCGCTTGGGATTCCACAGCGAAAGATGAGTTTTCAAGCGGAATTGCTTTTCTCGTAAGAGAAATAAAGCATTCCGCTTAGGAACCACGGAGTAGCAGCGCAGCTAATCTCACGGTGCGCAGCATTCGCCTTGGAATTCCATTGATTTTTTTGTTTCGTTTTTTTATCAAGAAAAAAATGAAAAAGAAATCTAACGCTTGGAAACCGTCCTCGTAGAGTTACGTA
>NZ_DATGNR010000015.1:0-22892 GCF_035306605.1 Xanthomarina sp.
TTATTTAATGCAGCCGAACGCACGGTTAACTTGTAAATGTACACGCCTTTACCTATTTTGTCTCCAAAATCGTCACGGCCGTCCCAAACCATTTCTCTGGATAACGAAGATGCTCCGTTATTACAACATTCACCCGTATTGGTTTGCCCTCTTATAGTTTTTACCAATTTTCCGGATACAGTGAATATTTGTACTAGAACGTCTAACGATTCTGAACTATTGTGATTAAACCAAAATTCCGTGTAATTAACAAATGGATTTGGATAGTTTAAAACGTTATCGATGATTAACTGTTGATTCTCATCAAACACCACAAATTGAATTTCTGTTGTAGATGAATTGTTGTACACATCCCAAGCCTTTATAGACATGGTGTGTAAACCTGGCTCTAAATCTCTCAAAGGGTAATTAACTATCCCCTTTTTATAATCATCCAATTCTGTTTGATAAAAGTCGTTTAATATATACGGATTGGCCTCGTCACCATCTAAAATCCCAACAATATCATGACCAATCCCACTAGCCGTATTGATTCCGTTTTCGTCCTCTAGTTTTATCAATAAATTTGGAGATCTATTGGTAATACCTCCCGACACAAAACTTTCATCATTCATATAAGCGGAAATAACAGGCCCAATATTGTCCTCTGGTGCATTGGTGTTTAAACCTCCAATTTGAACTTGATTAACACTAGCCCCTGCTTGGTCTTCATGCACGCCATCTCGTTTAGCATAAAAACTTATACGCCCATAATCTACAGGAATACCTATATCTTTTGGTACTACAAATTCAATATCGAATTTCCCATTAACAATTGACGATTGCCCTCTAAAAATAATAGGTCCCAAGGTTTCAAAGTCCATAATAATAAGTTGTCCTCCATCTCTAACCCCATCATTTCCTAAGGTTCTTCTTTCAATATTTTTATCGTAAATAGTTGTAGAAAGCACCCCTTTATAATCAGATAATATATTTCCGGACAAATCGGTAACTTCTCCTGATAATTTTACATGACTTAAAGCTTGGAGCACGTCAATGTTTCCACTTACAGGCACATCGTTTACTTTTGTCAGAACAATATTTGGTTTTGGAAAAGCTAATTTCATAGCTGGATCACCAATAAAAAACACCAACCTTCTTTGACCTATAATGGAAATGGCCGGATCTATTTTTGTTAATCGCAAGGCTTCCGCCATACTTGGATATTCATGGGAAGGATAAGGAGTGTTGTTTCCAAAAGAAAACAAATATTGCTCCAACACCTTATTAAAGGAAATTCCAACATTTACAAAAACCTGTCTTGTTGTGGTTATTAATGAAATAGCTCCTCCATCTTTATTCCAATAGGTATACTCCCCGGCTGTTGAACGTTGTGGATTATCAAACTTAGTGAATTCACATGTAACAGTAACAAAACAATTTAACTTGCACACGTTGTTCAAACTTTGAGCATCTGGTTTTTCAAAAATACGCTCATGTGCCAAACCATCCTCACCTCCATGCCCAAAATAATTAAGCACCAAAGCGCCTGTTTCTATGGCATTTTTTATAGCCACATTTACCGTAGGATATCTATTCCCTCCAGCTGAAGACTCTTGCTTGTACGCGTCGGAATGAATTTTAGTAACATTAATAAAAGGCTTTTCTTCAGCTACTTCATCACCAATAAAATCTGTTGTAGCTTGAAGAGATTGTTCCCAAGTAACATCCACATCATCAGAAATAACTACAAAATTATTTCTCCAACTTCCAAATGAAGCATCTATATAATATCTTTCTATTTTATCAACTAACTCCTTGGCACTCTGATAATTTTCAGCCAAAATCCTACCTACAGCTATATCTAGTTTATCGGAAATAGCCATAGTCCCCTCGTTGGAATCCATCATCCCAAAATAATCGTCGGAAATAAACGAGTTGGTAAGATTAAAACTATTATAGGCATGCCACGATGGAACTAAATTCGTGTTATTCGGAATTCGGTCCTTATAATCGTAGGAGCTATCTCCAAACAAACAAAGGTATTTCAATCGCTTATCAGGGGAACTAGCATTATCATAGACATATTTCACCAAATTCCTTATGGCTCCAATATCCTGATTTCCTGTACTGAATTCTGCATAAATTTCATTTAAACCAACAACTTTTACTTTTAAATTGTTGTTAACTCGGTTAATTTGTGCCAACCGTTCGGCTTGACCATATAAATTATTAGGTGTGATGATTAAATAGTCTACATCCTCATTTTGCCCCTGATCATTTTTAAAAATAGTCCCTTTTATATTTTGATTGTAAACCGAAGAATTAGAACTCAGCGAAGGCTCATAATAATCTAAAGGAGATACTAGGGCGTACGATTTTAAAGTTCCTAAACTAGAAGTAAAACTTAAATTTGAACTATTATCTGTATTCACATAAGTAGTCACGTTATAAATATCCGTAACATCCCAAATTTCTCTCACCTGAGAGGTATTAGTTAAATTGTATTGACCAATACCAGCCATTTGGGTAACTGCTTTGTTTTTAAAAGTAAATTGTTTCCCTGAAAAATTCAACGCTCGGGTGGCTTCTAAAGAAATATAATCTATATAAGCCAAAGCAGATGGATTTCCTCCTTTATCATATATTAAGGATACCGATAAATTAGATGAATTCACAGTAATCGAATTGCTATAAACGGACTCGGTAGCCAAATTGGTGTCGGTAATGGGTGGTATTGCTAAGTTGCTAATGTTATTCCCATTTACCTTAACCAGCATATTTGTTGGTGTAACGGAGGTTCCTGCAACAATAACGTTAAATGTAACTGGCTCTGAAGTTACCAAGTCTGGAAAGCTAAAATCAAAGGTTTTGGTGTCTTCTAAATCGAATTTATCTCCAAACCAACGTCTTCCAACAGTTACTAAGTTATACTCGTCTTTTTCATGAAATTTGTAATCTTGGAAGGTATCAATCATCAAATCCACTGGTCCTGAGGGCTGCATAAACGGCTGTACCCGCTTCCCATTTCCAGGACTAACATTTATATAATAGTAAGTTTTTTCTGTATAACAGTTAATATTGGTATTACTCTGCTCATCGTAACCATAAGGTCCTTGAGCATAAAATAAAATATAATCGTTATCGTGGAAAACCCCATCGTTCTCTCCTACAACACGAATCGCGTTTTCTTGCACATCTATCGGGTAGGGCGCTGAATTTGAAAATGGAATCATTCGTCCCCCATTCCCATAAAGCTTAATTGTTCTCGGATCAACACCATTCACATTAACCCCCATTCTAGATAGAAAATCTTTGGTAATTTTAAACACCCCAGATCGCTCTACATAAAACTTATACCACTGCCCACTGTTTAAAACAGAATTACTAATCATGCGTTGGTTTCTATTGGAAGGAAGACTACCATTGGAATAGCTTACAGAAAAGGAAGTCACCTTTTTAATACTCCCATTGGCTTCCTTAATAATAGGAGACAGGATAAAAAATGCATGCATCTGATCCCTGGAAACTGAAGTTTTAAGCTGATAGCTTAATTTCGTTGGTAAGCTATTTATATCAATATCTAACAACTCCTTAGCAGTCATGTTAGCGTAACTTACGTTACTAACACGAACCGAACTTTCATCAACCGCTTGATTAATTTCCCACTGAGCCACAAATTGCAAACCATCTGTTGGATCGTAGTTGTAATGAGCTTCGTTAAAAGCAGGCACCTTTATAGCATAACTCTCGGTTGCTAACACCTTCTCTCCTTCCCAAAGAATCTGAAATTGCTTTTGTTGTGAATAGAGTACTAGAGTCGTAAAAAAAAATAGGAATAGAAATTTCTTTTTCATTGATTAGATAACGAGATTAATTGCTTGTTAGTATCGCAAAACAAACAATTTTAACAAACCTTTCAAAATTACAATAATAATTTATAAATATTGACGTTATTTATGCACAAATTAGCGAGGGTGTATGCAATAAAACATCGGTATAAGGTTCAATTAATAGGATGAAATACATCAAAATATTATCAATTTTTATTATTTAACTTGTATTATAACCGATATTTCTTATATTGCGTCACCAAAAATATTATAAGCTTACTAAAAGTATGGATATGAAAAAAGTTATGGCATTTAAGATTTTGTTACTCTTAGCAATTTCTATAACAGCAGTTGGTTGTAAACGATCATCCAGTTCCAACAGCTCTAGAGCTACTGGTTGGGATATAAATTCTAGGGACGGTGGGTTTCAATACAACACGCAATTCAAAGAACAAGAAACTGCTCCTGGGTTAGTGTTTGTAGAAGGTGGTACTTTTACTATGGGTCGTGTTCAAGACGATGTGATGCATGATTGGAACAACACGCCAACACAACAGCACGTTCAATCTTTTTATATGGATGAAACGGAAGTTACCAACAAAATGTACATGGAGTACCTAGATTGGTTAAAAAGAACTTACCCACCATCTGAAGAAAACTACAAAGCTATTTATAACGGTGCACTTCCTGACACCTTAGTTTGGAGAAACCGTTTAGGTTATAACGAAGTTATGACAGATAACTATTTACGTCACCCAGGATACGGAGAATATCCTGTAGTAGGTGTAAGCTGGATTCAAGCAGTAGAATTCGCTAACTGGAGAACAGACCGTGTTAACGAATATTACTTAGAGAAAGCTGGATACATTGCAAGAGACGCAAAAATAACCGACGTAAATGCAGATCAAACATTTAATACGGATACGTATATTAACGCTCCAACACAAGTATATGGTGGAAACACAGAACTTACTGATCCAAATAACACGAGAAGACGAGTTCAAACAACTGCTGATGGTGAGCCTATAAATGTATACGCAGGTAGAGAAACTGGAATCATCTCTCCTAGCTACAGACTTCCAACAGAAGTTGAATGGGAATACGCTGCTTTAGGTTTATCTGAATTAAGAGACTACAACGTTATTAGAGGTAGAAAAAAATATCCTTGGGATGGACAATATACGCGTTCAGGAAAACGTAAAGTTAGAGGTGACCAATTAGCTAACTTTAAACAAGGAAAAGGGGATTACGGTGGAATTGCAGGATGGTCTGACGATGGTGCCGATATTACCAACCAAGTAAAACAATATGCTCCAAATGATTTTGGACTATATGATATGGCTGGAAACGTAGCGGAATGGGTTGCCGATGTATACAGACCTATTGTAGATGACGAGTTTAACGACTTCAACTACTACCGTGGAAACGTGTACACTAAAAACGCCATAAACGAAGACGGAACAGTGAAGATTGTAACTACAGACGAAATTGTATTCGACACCTTACCAAACGGTAAAATTGTTGCAAGAGATTTACCAGGAGAAATTGCTCAAGTTCCAATTGATGAAGATGAAACTTACTTAAGACAAAACTTCGACAGATCTGACAATAGAAACTTTAGAGATGGAGACAGACAATCGTCTCGTCAATACAGAGATAACTTTGAAGACGAAGAAAACTTAAATGGGGAATCATCTGTAACAAGTAAAATGTACAACTCTCCTAAGCATAATGTTGAAGTAGACGATTCTACAGGGGCATTAATTAGAGAGTACGACAAATCAAACAAAAGAACCTCATTAATCAACGACGAAGTACGTGTGTACAAAGGTGGTTCTTGGAAAGACAGAGAGTACTGGTTAGACCCAGCACAAAGACGTTATTTCCCACAAACTATGGCTACAGATTACATTGGCTTTAGATGTGCAATGTCTAGAGTTGGTTCTAAATCTAAAACCAAACACAAAACAAAAAACTAAAGAATTTTTCATATCTTTTAAAAAGTCCTAACAATTAGTTAGGACTTTTTTTATACTTTTATTTTATGAAAATAGAACAACTACACGCGCTTTTTTTAAAGCATCCATCGGTATCAACAGACACTAGAAAAATCGCTAAAAACGATTTGTATTTTGCTCTTAAAGGCGATAATTTTAACGGGAACGGCTTTACCAAACAAGCATTAGAAAATGGCGCTTCGTACTGCATTATCGACGAAGAGGAATACGCTATAAACAACCAATGTATTCTAGTAGATAATGTTCTAAAAACTTTACAAGACTTAGCTAGTTTTCATAGAAAATATTTAAAACTACCAATTATTGCTTTAACCGGTAGCAATGGAAAAACAACCACCAAGGAGCTCATCCATGCAGTACTTTCTAAAAAGTACAGCACTTCTGCCACACTTGGAAACCTTAACAACCATATTGGTGTACCCTTAACACTTTTAAAAATGACCAAGGACACAGAAATTGGTATTGTGGAAATGGGAGCCAACCACCCACAGGAAATCGAGTTCTTGTGTAACATAGCCCTTCCCGATTATGGCTTAATAACCAATTTCGGTAAAGCACATCTGGAAGGTTTTAAAAGCATAGAGGGGGTTATTAAAGCAAAATCAGAACTATATCAACACCTAATAAGCCACAACAAAACCATCTTTGCTAATTCAGCAGATCCCATTCAATTGGAAAATAGCAAACCTGCCACGACCTTGACCTTTGGACAAAATAAAACCGACGATTTCATAATTCATTTTATAAGTGCCCAACCTAAAGTATCTGTTACCTATAATAACATAGAAATAAACAGCCAACTAATAGGCGAATACAATTTCAACAACATTTCAGTAGCCATTGCTCTAGGTGTTTATTTTAAGGTTGAAGAAAAGCAAATAAAAGAAGCTATTGAAACCTATGTTCCAAAAAACAACAGGTCGCAAATTATTGAAAAGGGAACGACTCAAATTATTTTGGATGCATATAATGCCAATCCATCAAGCATGACTGTAGCACTAAAAAACTTCGGAAAACTAGAGACCAAGAATAAAATAGCCATCCTTGGCGATATGTTCGAATTAGGACCGGATGCAAAAACAGAACACCTTGCTATTGCCGAATTAGCAACCTCACTAAACCTGTCGAAAATAGTTTTTATTGGTGAAAACTTTTATCAGGCCCTTCCTGCAAGTCATGAAAAATTTACCTCCTTCGAAAACTTTAAAGAAAATTTCGATTTCAACTCCTTAAAAAATGCCACCTTATTGATTAAAGCATCTCGAGGAATGGCCTTGGAACGTGTTTTAGATTTGTTATAAAACTCTTAACACTAAAAAAACTAAGGGTAATATTGTTTATATTTAACCTCTGTTAAATTCACAAATAAATATGTTGTCATGAAGCTTTATCGCTCAATTTACCTAGGCCTTTTTGTTCTTTTTTTAGTAGGTTGCGAAACCTTACAACCAACGGTTACCGTACCGGAAGTCCAGCTCTCTACCTTTGAAAAACTAGCAAGTATCGAAAATGTGGTGAGTATTGAAAAAAGAAATCCTGTAAGTCATTTCGATAAAAATTATGAAATCTGGTTCGAACAACCTGTAGACTATGCCGACTCCACAAAAGGCACCTTTAAACAACGTGTTTTTATAGGTTATGAAAACCCGGAGAAGCCAGTTATTGTGGAACTTCAAGGCTATGGTATCGGTTCGGAAAGAGCCGGAGAATTGGCAAACCACTACAAGGCAAACCAAATAAATATTGAACACCGTTACTTTAATAATTCACGACCAGAAGAAATAGATTGGAACACACTTACCGTTAAAAATGCAGCCAAGGACCAAGCTAGAATTATAGATGGGATAAGAAAAGCACTTTATCCAGATTCCAAATTTATTTCAACCGGAATTTCTAAAGGCTGCCAAACAGTGATGCTTCATCGCAGATATTTTCCAAATAATGTAGATGCATGTGTTTGTTATGTTGGCCCACTAAACTTTGAACGCGAAGATCCAAGAGTGTATAAGTTTTTAAATGAAGTTAGCACCCTGGAAAACAGAGAGAAAGTAAAAGCGTTCCAAAATTTATGTTTTGAAAACAGAGCGGCACTTTTAGAAATGATGAAATCAGCTGCCTCTGAACAAAACATGTCATGGGAATTTGGAGTGGAAAAAGCCATCGATTATACCATCCTAGAATATGCTTTTGCTTTTTGGCAATGGGGAACCCCAATTGAAAGTATTCCAGCTAAAAATGCAACTCCTGAACAAATATACAACCACCTCATCAATGTGGTTGGGTATAGCTTTTTTGAAGAAAAATCTGTGGAAGATTTACAACCATATTTCTGGACAGCATTAACAGAGCAAGGGATTTATGGCTACGAAACAGCTCCATTTAAACAGTATTTAAATACGGATGAAATTTATAAATTTGATTGGGCTTTCCCTGAAGGTATCTCAAAACCATTCGACTACAAACCAATGCAAGAAGTAAAAAACTTTTTGGATTACGTAGCTAAAGACATGATGTTTATTTATGGTGAATATGACTCGTGGAGCGCTACTGCTGTGGAACTAGAAAACGATGCTGCCAGAAGAGAATTGTACAAATTTGTATTGCCTCAAGGAAGCCACACAACTAGAATCAAAAGTTTTAGCCCAGAAAAACAAAAAGAAATCTATGGCATAATTGATTCTTGGTTAGCAAAAGAATAATCTGAACAAAAAAAATCCATCTGAATAAAACCTTAATAATTATAAGTAAAAAGGCGAAAAGGAATAAAAATCCGTTTCGCCTTTTTTAGTTTCTACGAAGTTTTCATCAAAGCTTCAATTTCATCTATTTCTATAGGCATGGCTTCCGTTAAGTTATAATTCCCGTCTTTAGTAATCAGATAATCATTTTCCAATCGGCAACCAATTCCTTCTTCCGGAATATATATTCCAGGTTCACAGGTTAAAACCATACCTGGCTCTAAGGCTCTAGAATACAAGCCTACATCATGGACATCTAAGCCAATATGATGCGCAGTTCCATGCATGAAATACTTTTTATACAAAGGCTTTTCCGGATTTTGCTTAGCAACATCCTCCGCATCAAGCAGCCCTAATTTTATGAGTTCAGTTTCCACCAATTTCGCCATCTGAGCTTCATAAACCGACGGTAAAACTCCTGGCTTCAACAATTTACTTCCTTCTTTTAAACAATGTAAAACAGAACTATAAACTTCTTTTTGTCTTTCTGAAAATGTTCCACTTACAGGAAAGCATCTTGTGGTATCACTATTATAATTGGCATAGCACACACCAAAATCCAATAGAATCATCTCACCTGCTTTACAAATATCATCATTGGTGTTATAATGCAAAGCACAGGCATTTTTCCCTGAAGCTACAATGGGCTTAAAGGCATGTCGTGTAGCTCCCGATTTTATTAAATTGTAGGCCAATTCGGCTTCCAATTCATATTCCTTCATCTCCGGCTTGCAAGCTTTCAACACACGCTTAAAGGATTCCACACTAATATCTGCTGCTTGTTGCATAAGAGCTATTTCTTCTTCAGATTTAATAAGCCTTAAATCTCGAGTAAGTTTAGCGGCTCGGTGGTACTCGTGTAAGGGATATTTTTCTTTACACCAAGCAATCATTCGGTCTTGTCGGGTTTGTTGCTCAAAGGTAACACGCTTAATATGTTCATTATGTCCTAAGTAAAAACCATCGGCTTCAAACGCCATAAGCTGTAGGACCTTTTCAAAATCATGAACCCATTCAACCCTTGCAACCCCCGAAATATCGGTAGCCTGTTCCTTACTTAATTTTTCCCCGTCCCAAATTTTTATTTGCTCATTGGTTTCTTTAATAAATAAAATCTCACGATTTTCTTTTCTGTATGCATCTGGATACATAACTAAAATACTTTCTTCTTGATCAATGCCACATAAATAAAACAAATCGTTGTTCTGGGTAAACCCCATAACATCGTCCGCGTTGTTGTGTTTCACATCGTTGGAAGTAAGGATAGCCAAGGTATTAGACTTCATTTTAGCCGCAAATTGGCTTCTGTTTTTTATAAATAAATTCTTTGAAATTTGATTGTAACGCATGTTTAAAATTTTCTATCTGGATGAAATGGATTAATATCTAATATCGTTTTTTTATCTGAAATAACTTCCGAAACCAACTTTCCCGTAGCCGGTCCCATACTCCACCCCATCATGGCGTGGCCGGTAGCAATGGTCAAGTTCTTGCAAGTTGAGGATCTTCCTATATATGGCAACCCATCGGGCGAAACTGGACGTAAACCACAAGCAGCATCACTTTTTTCTTCTTTGGAAAGAAGGACTTCTGGATAATAACTGGTGGTAGCTTTAGCAATAGCCTCCACACGAATTTGATTGATTTTATCGTTTATTCCCGCTATTTCCATAGTGCCCGCAAAACGCGTAAACCCATGCATAGGAGTTACCGCAACTTTAGCTTCTGCCAAAATAGAAGGAATACTAATTCCTGTGTCTTGAGTGGTATTAATCCGATACCCTTTTCCTGCTTGAAGCAACAAATTTAAGCCTATTTTTTTACTTAATAAAGCACTCCATGATCCAGCTGATAAAACAAATTCATCTGCTTTTAAGGTTTGCTGCTTCGTTTTAATAGCTTCAATTTTCCCCTGGGAAACTATTAAGTCTTCTACTTTCTCATTTAACAAAAACCGAACACCTACAGCCTGTAAATAGGTCTTCATTTCTTCCATAAATTCCTGAGGAGTCGTATGGGAATCGCACTTGTAATATGTGGCTCCCTTAACATGAAAGCTCGCACGGGGTTCAAGAACCTGTAATTCTTCCTTACTTAAGGCTACAACATCCAAACCTTCACGCTTAGCCATATGGGCTGTTTCAATTTCTTCGTCTAACATCTTATCTGTTTGACACAACATAAGCAAACCCTTTTTCTCGTACTGAAAATGAAACTGTTCTTCTTCCTTGATGGCGTCGTATAAACTCTGACTTAATAAAGCAATACTTTTAATGACTGGTATCGCCTTTTTAACATGATGGGCATTGCAGGATTTATTGAAAGCAAGCGACCATTTTATAAAATCGGAATCCAAACGTGGCTTGATGTATAACGGACTAGCAGGATTAAACATCCATTTTAAGCCTTTCTTCATAACACCTGGAGCGGATAAGGGGATTAAATGACTTGGAGATAAATAACCAGCATTGACATAGGATGCTCCCGAATCCATATTGGATTGATCAATAACAGTAACCTGATGACCTTCTTTTTGAAGATAATAGGCAGAACACAAACCGATGATGCCCCCTCCTATAATGATACAGTTTTTCAATGATTTAAGGTATTAATGATATAGTGAATAATATAATGTATTGTTGAAAATAGAGGTTTTATGAGAACTTACGCGATGCACAGTGTTCCTGCAACGACAACAAGTTTAACTCGTTCCAGGAGCTCATTTTTCAAGAGCGCTAGCCACAAGTCTGAAACTAATTTCCTTGTCCTAAATCTAAACGATTCAATAAATTCTTGTTTTTAGAGTTTCATAGCAAGGCGTAGCGTCCACACCCTATTGCCCCAAGATTTTTAAATCACTTGAAACCCCAAAGCATACGGATCGTCTTCTTCATCTATGCTAATCGTATTATGTCCGTAAATTTTCGCCCATCCTTTAACACTCGGAAAAACAGCCACTTTCCCATCTAAAGTAGTAGCTTTTTCAATGCGCCCTACAAATTTACTTCCTATAAAACTTTCGTGAATGAAATCTTCTCCAACCTGTAATTTTCCCTTGGCATATAACTGAGCCAACCTAGCTGAAGTCCCCGTACCACACGGACTTCTATCGATAGCCTTATCTCCATAAAAAACAGCATTTCTTCCTGACGAACTTGGGTCAATCGGGGTTCCCGTCCAAAGCATATGGGTCACATCTTTAATGGTATCATTTTCTGGATGAATAAATAACTGTGGATATTTGTCATTAATCCGCTGCCTAAGCACTTGCGAATACTGAATGATTCTTAACGCAGAAAAGTCCTGAATTCCTGAAAAGTTTTTCTGAGGATCTATTATAGCGTAATAATTTCCACCATAAGCCACATCAAAAACAAGCTCTCCCAATTCCGGACAATCGATAGTTAAATTCTCAGCAGCTAAAAAACTTTTCACATTAAATAGCTTCACCCAATCTACTTTAGATCCAGTTTGTTGATAGGTAATTTCAACCAAACCGGCGGGCGCTTCCATCCTAATTTTTCCCGGAACTTTTGGTTGTACCAAGCCTTCTTCAATAGCTATAGTAACTGTGCCAATGGTACCATGTCCACACATGGGCAAACAGCCCGAGGTTTCTAAAAACAGGATAGCAAAATCGTTTTCGGGATTCTGTGGCGGATATAAAATACTACCACTCATGATGTCATGCCCTCGTGGTTCAAACATAAGCCCTTTCCGAATCCAATCGAATTCTCTTAAAAAATGCTGACGTTTTTCGCTCATGCTGGTCCCGACTAAGTCTGGACCGCCTTGTTTTATTACCCTTACGGGATTTCCACAGGTATGAGCATCGATACAGACAAAAGTGCCTTTCATAATTAAATGGAATCTGTAGTTTGTTTATTATTTATCAAACGTGAAATTTTTAATGGATTTTCATTCTTCAATTCGTCAGGCAACAAATGATTCGGCCAATCTTGATAACTAAAAGGACGTACCCAACGTTTTATAGAATGGATTCCTACAGCTGTAAAACGACTGTCTGTGGATGCCGGATACGGACCGCCATGTACCATGGACGGACAAACCTCAACACCTGTAGGCACGCCGTTATAAATAAGTCGCCCAACACGGTTTTGAAGCGCTGCAACTACTTCGGGATACTGCGTAGCTTCGTCATCCTCGGCTATTAAGGTGCCGGTTAACTGCCCCTCCAATTTAGAGATAATCTGCTCTAACTGACTAATACTTTCACATTGAACCACCATAGAATAAGGGCCAAAAACTTCTTGATGCAAAGTGCTATTGCTTAAAAAGGTATGACCTTCAACAGTACTAACGGTTTGTCTCGCATAATTCGCTTGGACTTCGGAATCGAAGTGGGCCACAACACGTAACTCTGGTTGCGATAAGGCTTTTTGCTTATTACTTTCAAAAGCTCCAATAATATGGGGATGAAGCATGCAGGATGGCTCAATCTTTACAATCTCAGCAGATAAATTTTGAATAAATTCAGACAAAGCGTCTCCCTTAACTCCTAACAACAAACCTGGATTGGTACAAAATTGCCCAGTTCCTAAAGTAATGGAGTGTGCATAGGTTGCCGCTAAGGCTTCACTTCGACGTTCTAATGCTTTTGGTAAAATAACAACGGGATTAATACTTCCCATTTCTGCAAATACAGGAATAGGTTCTTCACGTGTGGCTGCTAAATCGTATAAAGCACGGCCACCACGAATACTCCCAGTAAAACCAACGGCTTTAACACCTGGATGAGAAACCAATTGAGTCCCTACCTCTATCCCACGGCTATTTAAATTAGAAAATACTCCATGGGGCATTCCGGTGCGTTCTGCTGCTTTAATAACAGCTGAAGCAACCAACTCTCCGGTTCCTGAGTGCATGGGATGCGATTTAACCAACACCGGACAACCTGCAGCTAAAGCAGCAGCTGTATCGCCTCCTGCAGTGGAATAGGCTAATGGAAAATTACTAGCACCAAAAACAACAACCGGCCCTAAGGGTACCAAGAGTTTCCGTATATCCGATTTTGGCGAAGGGGTTCTTTCTGGCTGAGCTGTATCAATGCTAGCTTCTACCCAAGAACCTTCAATGAGCAATTCGGCAAAAGCTCGCAATTGCCCTATCGTCCTAGCTCGTTCTCCTAGAGCACGACCTTCTGGCAAACCAGATTCTGAGCAATACGTATCTATCAAATCGGTATCCAAAGCCAAAATTTCATCGGCTATAGCTCTTAAAAATTCAGCCTTCTTCTTTCCTGAAACCTGTCTATAGGTTTTAAATGCGTCGGAAGCCAAACCTACGGCTTCATCTATTTCTTCTTTGGTAGCTTCAGTATAAATCGGTGGATTTTCAAGATTCAACTGCGGATTAAACGTTTTATATGTGTGACTTCCTTTAGCTGAAAGCTGATTTCCTATATAATTTTTCCCTGTAATCATTTGTTAAGGTTTCTTTCCCAAAATGGGACGTTTTGTGTAATTGTTTTATGCGCGATACAACTGATGTAGCTATCATTAAAGGTAAAAAATTAACGCCTTAATCCTCTAGAAGTTTACAGGTTTTTATAATCTGGCAAAATTGGTCGGTTTCGTAAACTAGTTTCAATCACGTTTAATACCTGCTTACGTTCTTCACCAATTAGGGGCAATCTAGGTGGGCGTATATGTTCCGAGCCTAATCCCGTAGCTACTTCAGCTAATTTAATATTCTGAACCAACCGCGGATTGATATCTAGTTCCAATAATGGCATAAACCATCTATAAATCTCTAAGGCTTCTTTTATTCTCCCCGCTTTTTGTAATTCGTAAATAGCAACGGTTTCAGCAGGAAAAGCACAAACCAATCCAGCAACCCAACCATCTGCTCCTATTAAAAGACTTTCTAAAGCTATGGTATCCACGCCCGTCATTATTTTCAAACGGTCTCCAAAATAATTTTTCAAGCGGGTAATATTAGTGGTATCTCTAGTCGATTCTTTAACCGCTTCAATATTATCGTGTTTTAATAATTGGTCAAACATACTAGGCGTTATCAATACCTTATAATCAACGGGATTGTTGTAAACCATAATAGGTAATGAAGTGTTGCTAGCCACAGCTTGATAAAACGCCACAGTTTCTCTATCACTGGAGGTATAACGCATAGGTGGCAACATCATCAATCCTTGAGCGCCATCAGCCTCAGCTTTATGGGCGGCTTGAATTGCCGCTTTGGTAGTCTGTTCGGCAATATTAATAAACACAGGAACCTGACCTTTAACCAAATCAACAGCGGTTCGGGTTAAGGTGCGTTTTTCTTCATCTAACAAAGTGCTTGCTTCACCAAGAGTCCCTCCTAACACAATGCCATGAACTCCAGCTTTCACTTGCGCGCGAACATTCTTTTCAAACATGTTTAAATCCAAGCTGTCCGCCTCTGTAAACTTGGTTGTAACCGCTGGCATAATGCCTTTCCATTCAATTCCCATAATCTAAATTGTTTTAATACAAACAAATTTAATTAAGTATGGCCTGCCACAATAAGCTCTTTTTATCCAACTATTATACTATGTTATCCATTATTTTATAAAAATGAATAATAATGCTTAATTTTATATCTAATACAACCTTGTGAGAATGAAAGTACTTCCCTTTAAAATACCGAAACCAGAATTGGCGAACCTCGTCTACCAAGTAGATTTAGAACCTCGCTTTTATGACAAACTCCACCAACATGAGGAAATTCAACTCAGCTTAATAGTTCAAGGCAGTGGAACCTTAATCGTAGGAGATGCCATTAGCTATTACAAAAAAGGAGACATACTAATAATAGGAAGCCAGCTACCTCATGTGTTTCAAAGCGACAAAGAACAGGAAAATCTGTCGCACATGCAGACTGTATTCTTTACGGAAAACAGCTTTGGTCCGGATTTTTTTAAACTGGAAGAATTAACAGAAATCCAAGTATTCTTTAAACGGGTCATGCACGGATTTAAAGTCACCTCAAACCAAGAAGAAATTCAATCGCTTTTTGCACAAATAGAAACAGCAAGTAAACTGGAACGCTTTATAATTTTATTGAAGTTATTGAAACTTCTATCTACCTGCGAATACAAAAGCTTATCCTCTTTTATATATGAAAAAAACTTTTCTGTAACCGAAGGGGAGCGTATGAGAGATGTATTCGATTATACCATGACCAATTTTAATAAAGACATTACCCTGGAATCTGTAGCCAATGTGGCAAACATGACAAAAAATGCCTTTTGCAAATACTTTAAAAAGTACACGAATAAAACCTATGTGGTGTTCCTAAACGAATTGCGCATTGAACATGCTTGTAAACATTTAGTATCGAATCAAGAGATAACTATTGCCGATGTGGCTTATAAGGTAGGATTTAATAATATATCGAATTTTAACCGACAGTTTAAAAAAGTGAAACACAAAACGCCATTGGTATATAAACAAGAAAATACGATGCACTAGGCACCAAATAAAAAAAGGTCTATACATATGTATAGACCTTCTAGTTCTGTGGGCGCGAAGGGATTCGAACCCCTGACCCCCTGGGTGTAAACCAGGTGCTCTGAACCAACTGAGCTACGCGCCCTTTCGTAATTCGACTGCAAATATAAGAGAGATTTTGATATACCAAAAGCTTTTTTCAATTTTTTTTTAAATTATTTCTGCAACCACAAAAGTACTACCTCCAATATAGATCAAATCTGCGTCCAACGCACTGTTTTTAGCCGCTTTTAACGCCTCATTTACACTAACATAGCTCGAACCAACAAATCCTGAAGCCAAAAATGCCTCTTGTAATAAATTTTCATCCATTCCTCGAGGAACATCAGGTTTACAAAAATAATAAGTGGCTTTTTTAGGTAAAATATCTAAAATGGTGTTTAAATCTTTGTCATTAACTACCCCAAAAACTATATGTAGGTTTTTATACGATTCTTCTTCCAACTGATTCACCACATAATTTAACCCTTCTTTATTATGTCCGGTATCGCAAATAATTTTTGGCTGCTCTTGGAGTACCTGCCATCGACCTTGTAAACCGGTGTTTTTTACAACCTGCAACAAACCTTTTTTAATATGCTCTTGTGAAATGGTAAAAGCCCCTTGCTTTAACACCTCAATGGCCTGCAACACGGTTCTAATATTTTTCTGCTGATAACTCCCTTTTAAATCACTTGGAAACACCTCGTGAATAAAACTATCTGCAAAATAAATATCAGATTGGTTCTTTTTAGCAAGATCTTGAAACACCTGTGCCGTTTCTTTTTGTGTTTCTCCTATAACAACAGGAACTCCAGGTTTTATAATCCCACCTTTTTCAAAAGCAATAGCCTCCAAGGTAGTTCCTAAAAACTGGGTATGATCAAATCCAATATTGGTTATAACAGAAACTTCTGGAGTAATAATATTAGTAGAGTCCAATCTGCCTCCCAAACCAACTTCAACAACAGCTATATCAACTTTTTCCTTAGCAAAGTATTCAAAGGCCATCCCAGAGGTCATTTCAAAAAACGACAGGCTTTGCGATTCTAGAAACGGCTTGTTACGCTGTATAAAACCTCGAACGAAGGCCTTACTTACAACCGCTCCATTAATTCGAATGCGCTCTCTAAAGTCTTTTAAATGGGGCGAGGTAAACAACCCAACCTGATAGCCTGCTTCTTGTAAAATAGAGGCTATCATATGGCTTGTAGAGCCTTTTCCATTGGTCCCCGCTACATGTATGGTTTTTATTTGATGTTCTGGATGTTTTAAATGCTCCGCTAATAAAAGGGTGTTACTTAAATCGGCTTTGTAAGCCGACTTCCCTTGTCTTTGATACATAGGAAGCTGAGAGAACATCCAATCAATGGTATCCTGATACGTCATTTTGAAGTTTAATTTGTAGCCTATTGACCTAAATTGAAGTTTACCTTAACAAATCCCACCTGTCTATCTGGAGCCTTATTATCGGCACGCCATTTATGCGACAAAGCAATTTTTTTGGCTGGTTCCAATAAACAGGAAGCGGTATTAGTGGTTCCTTTAACTCCAGGAACAGCTTCTACAACATCGCCGTTTCTATTCACGACAATTCGTACAATAACCATCCCAGATTCGTTGCATTCTTGCTTAAATACTTTTTTAGTAGGTGCTCCACGCCCCTTCAATCCATAACCAACACCTCCACTGCCTGAACCTGCTTCACCAAAATAACTAGCTGCATACGGGTCGCCATCAAGCTGCCCCTTATCTCCGGCTTTATTGTCGTTACCTTCTCCTCCGGTTTCTTGTCCTTCCGATTTGCTTACACCGCCAATTAATGCGTCTAGCTTTTTCTTCTTAGCTTCTTTTTCTGCTTGTTCTTTGGCTATCTTTTCAGCTTCAGCCTTAGCTTTTGCGTCGGCTTGAGCCTTGGCTTCGGCCTGAGCTTTTGCTTTAGCATCGGCCTCTTTCTTTGCCTTTACCTCGGCATCCTTTTGCTTTTTTATAGCTATAGATTCGTCACTATCATCCGTTAAAACATCTTCTGCCTTAGTTTTAGAACTGGCTGCCTCTGCTGGTTTTTGTTCCGGTTGCTTTACCGCTTCCTGTGGTTCTTCTTGAACCTCCCTAGGCTCCGATTTAACTGGCTTGGTAGGCTGCACCTCACCAGAACCAAAATCAGATGTTCCAAAATTAACAGCTACCCCGTACTCTTCCGGCGGATCCATATAGGTCGTACCAACAACAAACAACAGCAAAAGAATAAGCACAGCAATAAGTGCTGTCAACTTGGCTGAATTACGTTCGTGTACGGTTTCAAAATACTTCATGAAAACTAATTAGGTTTTACTGCTAAAATAACTTTAAACTTATTTCTATTGGCAATGTCCATCACTTTTACCACATGCTCTACTGGAACAGATTTTTCTGCTCTTAATACCAAAGTAGGCTTATCATCTGTCGATAAAGCGGCAATGAGCTCGGATTCTAAAACGCTTTCTCCAACGCGCTTCTGATCGATATAATATGTCAAGTCTTTTTTAATGCTTACCGCAACCGATCTCTTGTTCTCGGTTTTTCCACTAGCTGTAGGTAATAAAATATCTATCGCATTCGTGGTTACCAAAGTGGATGCTAACATAAAAAAGATAAGTAACAAAAAGACAATATCCGTCATAGACGACATATTGAAGTCTGGTGTTACTTTATTTCTTCCTCTTAAATTCATTAAATAGGTTCGTTTAAGTGATCTAAAAATTCTAAGGAATTCGCTTCCATTTGATATACAACCTTATCTGTTTTTACTACTAAGTGGTTGTAAGTAATATAGGCAATAATACCTACTATTAACCCTCCAACAGTCGTGGTCATAGCGGTATACAAGCCATCAGCCAAAAGTTTAATATCTATTTGTCCGCCTGAATTGGCTATCTCAAAAATAGAAAGAATCATCCCTATTACAGTTCCAAGGAACCCAATCATAGGTGCTGCTCCAGAAATTGTCGCTAAAACACTCACATTTTTCTCTAAACTATAAATCTCTAGGCGTCCGGCATTTTCAATAGCGGTATTAATATCTTCCAAAGGCTTCCCTATTCTCGAAATTCCTTTACTAATTAATCGTGAAACAGGCGAGTTTACCTGGGCGCATAACATTTGAGCTGAATCTATTTTCCCATTGGATACATGGTCCTTTATCTGA
The DNA here is from genome assembly GCF_035306605.1 of Xanthomarina sp. Lineage (NCBI taxonomy): Bacteria > Pseudomonadati > Bacteroidota > Flavobacteriia > Flavobacteriales > Flavobacteriaceae > Xanthomarina > Xanthomarina sp. Next base: position 19,246 of record NZ_DATGNR010000015.1, read on the forward strand.
TTCATAAAATTAGCATCTATTTTCGAAGCTGCCTTAATAGCAAACAAACGTTCAAAATAAATATAGGTGGCTACAATTAATAAAATAAATAAAACGGCCATAATAACCATCCCGGCAGTTCCACCACTAGTAATTAGCTCAATTATGGACAAGGTTTTTTCTACTGGTTCCCCATCGGTAAGTAACTCGGCTCCCTCTGGAGCATCTTGCATCATTAAATTTATCATATAGTATTTCAATTATTAGTTTATAACGGTTGTTTGAATTTTAAATTATCTAAAAAAAATGTTCTTATCAATATGTATGCCTCAACTCCTTCATATATCATGAGCTCCTCAACCCTTCCTTCTTCATCTAACTCAAGGGGTTCCAATTAATTATGGCTTTTAATGCTATCATTAGGTTCTTGTGAAGTAACTCTATCATGGGGCGAGCGTTATTTTAAATCAACTAAAAAAGATATGGAAGTTTGAATCTTCGGAAAAATAATCCCTAAAATCCGAAACCTAACTTTCGGTTGATTAATTTATAAATCTACAAACAAATATAAAAAACTAATAGGGTACTTTCTTAAAATTACCATAATTTTAATATTTAAAGATAATTCCAGAACTATGGTCCTCTTTTGCTCCCGTAACACTGCTTAAACAGTTCACCGCCCCTTCTAGCTTTAACACGCCTAAAAAACCAAAAACCAAAGCTTCTTTACATTCTACCAACCTGTTTTCCGGAATAATTAAGGTATTGGAGGTTTTCTCTTTTATTTTCGTCATTAAAAAGGCATGATAGGCACCTCCTCCTGTTACTAAAACCTGTACGCCTTCCTTCTCATTAATCACGGTGGAAATCTGAACAGCCACATGCTCTACAAAAGTTCGTAAAACAGATTCTACAGGTAAATCAAATGAGTCTATTAAAGGAAATATCTCCTGCTTTACCCATTCCAATCCCAAGGATTTTGGAGCTGCTTTTTTATAGAAATCCAAATCATTCAAGGCTTCTAATAACTCGAAACAAACCGTTCCTGTGGAAGCTAACTGTCCACCATCATCATAATCAAACCCCAACAACCCAATATAGTGGTTTAACACGATGTTCGCCGGACAAATATCGTAGGCAATTCTTCGAGCCTCTATATCGGTTGAAATATTAGCAAAGCCCCCCAAATTCAAGCAGAAATCATAGTCCGAGAACAGCAACTTATCGCCTATAGGTACCAAAGGAGCGCCTTGACCACCAAGTGCAACATCTTGAACCCTGAAATTGCAAACTACCGGAATTTTTAAAATATCAAACAGACAGGCCAAATTCCCAATCTGATACGTCATGCCCGCTTCGGGCTGATGCAAAGCCGTATGCCCATGAGAACAGATAGCATCTAAATCTGTAATCTTGTTTTCAATAATAAATTCCTGTATCATGCCTGCCAAGTACGGCGTATACTCTTGGTCTATACTTTCAAGCTCCGTTACAGATTTGCTCACCAACTGCTTTAAAATAGAATACCAGGCCTCTGTATATAATTTGGTTTCAAACGCATGGATGTCATATCGCCAAACGCCTGCCTGTTTACTAAAAGTCACATCCACCAAATCCACCCCATCTAATGAGGTCCCGGACATAACACCAACTACACGATACACGGTTTTATTCATATCTCGTAAAAATAGCAATCCCTTTTGAAAAAATGCCAATAAAAAAGTATCTTTGTGAACTTTCAAAATTAATACTACAATTACAAGAAACTATGGATTTTAACCTAACAGAAGAACATAAAATGATTCGCGACGCTGCTCGCGACTTTGCAAAAACTGAATTACTTCCAGGTGTTATTGAACGCGACAACACGCAAACCTTCCCAGACGAACTTGTTCGTAAAATGGGAGAGCTAGGATTTATGGGCCTTATGGTGGATCCTAAATATGGCGGAGCTGGTATGGATGCCATTTCCTATGTACTAGTTATGGAAGAGCTATCTAAAATAGATGCGTCGGCTTCTGTAATGGTTTCTGTAAACAACTCTTTGGTTTGCTACGGCTTAGAAGCTTACGGAAGCGAAGAGCAAAAACAAAAATATCTTACAAGATTAGCTAAAGGTGAAGTGATTGGTGCTTTCTGTTTAAGCGAGCCTGAAGCTGGTAGTGATGCCACTTCTCAAAAAACAACCGCTATCGACATGGGAGACCACTATGTTATTAACGGAACCAAAAACTGGATTACCAACGGCGGACGTGCAGAAATATATTTAGTAATTGCACAAACGGATAAAGAAAAAGGACACAGAGGAATCAATGCTTTTATCGTTGAAAAAGGCACTCCTGGATTTGATATAGGTCCAAAAGAAGATAAATTAGGAATCAGAGGAAGCGACACCCATACCCTACAGTTTAACGATGTTAAAGTTCCTAAAGAAAACAGAATTGGTGAGGATGGTTTCGGATTTAAATTCGCAATGAAAACACTTTCTGGCGGACGTATAGGTATTGCAGCTCAAGCCTTAGGAATTGCTTCAGGAGCTTACGAACTAGCTTTAAAATACTCTAAAGTGCGTAAAGCCTTTGGAACCGAAATATGCAACCACCAAGCCATTGCTTTTAAATTAGCAGATATGGCTACTGAAATTGAAGCTGCTAGAATGCTAGTAATGAAAGCAGCCTGGGACAAAGACCAAGGTAACAACTACGACATGTCTAGTGCCATGGCAAAACTTTACGCCTCTCAAGTAGCTATGACGCATACAGTGGAAGCTGTGCAAATACACGGTGGAAACGGGTTTGTAAAAGAATACCACGTGGAGCGCTTAATGCGTGATGCAAAAATTACACAGATATACGAAGGAACTTCAGAAATACAAAAAATTGTAATCTCTAGAGGGGTACTAAAAGACTAATAAGCTTTCGAAAATCTCAACAAAAAAGTCCGAACATACATAGTTCGGACTTTTTTATTTTCCAGTTACACCAACAAGCAGGTGATTATTGACAAACTTTACAAGCTTCTTTTTCTTTAATTTCCCCCACCAAAACACCCTGTGGGTTCATTTTTAAATCGCAACAATCCATATAGCCTTGAGCTATTAATTTTCTAGCACGCTGTATCTGACTTTTTACGGTTGGCAGCGGTAGCTGCAACTTGTCGGCAACCTCCGCTTGTTTCAATCCTTTAATATCTGCCAAAAACAAAGGATCTCTATATTTTTTAGGCAACTGCTTAATAATGCCCTGCAAACAATCATATTCCGTATGCTCCTTATCCGCATCTATAAAAACAAGCGCTGTATCATCGGGACTAAAACGTATTTGCTGCTTTCTAAAATAGTCTAAAACGGTATGTCTTGCTACTGAAAACACCCAGGCCTTTAACTTGTCCTCAGCTTTTAAAGATGCTTTTTTAGTGTGAATTTTAATAAAGGTATCCTGAAGTAAATCGGCAGCAACCTCCCTGTTTTTTACCCGACTTAAAATAAAATGTTTTAAGTCCTCGGCATATAAATTCCATATCGTTTGAGTCGTCATCCTTACTAAATTTAAAAAAGCAGCTGCCTCAGTACAAAGGTACCAAAATAGCTGCTCTTTATTGGTTGTTTAACAAGCATTAACAAGTACAATGAGCACAAGTACAGGTTTCACAACTACAATTTTTACAAA